>NZ_BDJK01000015.1:46442-95444 GCF_001950255.1 Carboxydothermus pertinax | reverse complement strand
CATTGCCCTATCCTCCTGGCAGGTAAAGCTATTTAAAGTATTGCCATTTTAGTTAGGTAAAAACCATTTACACAAAACTATTTACATTCCCAAAAAATGAGATATTAGCAACCATAAAACAATTTTATAAATAATCCATATCTTTACTTCATCGCCAGAAAGAAATAACAAGGCACCATGCGAACGATTATCATTATTTTGTCTACGTTCCCATTCTAGGAATAATTAGGCGAATAAAAACGAAAATGGTGTCTAACGAGCATATCGAACGAGCATCCTTAAAATTCTTGACCAAGCTTCAGAAAAGACTTTGATGTTTTACAGAAATTCTTTACATTCCAACGCATACTATAAATACATACAATTTCTGTATTATCTAAACTAAGGATCGTCAGTCTTAAAAATAGCAAGCTACTCCAGGCGTTTGTTCCGATTTTGAACAAAAACTATCTTAAGGGGCAGTCCACAGGTTGTGTAAACTAAGACCGAACCCAAAATATTAGCTTTGGGATTCTAAGACTCTTTAGCATATATTTCTTTGCAAGGTCAAAGTGTTTAGAAAATATAAGATTGTTTTAGATGCTTCACCATACCAATAATGTAAAAACCCCAGGCTTTTAATGCCCAAAGCACTGGAACACGAGTGATCTACTATCCATAAACGCAGAATCCGCGAAAAACTCAGTAAGTAAAGCTCTATCAAACATTTGAATAACTACATCAATTTAGGAGTTAAGTCTTTTACTCAACACTAATAACCATTTTTATATTTATCTATACCCTAACGTTTTTCACATAAGCGGTTATCATTTTTAACAGAACGTAACAAAGTAAAATCAATAGATACAAAACTATAGCCATCTGACCAGCCAAGAGTTAGTAATATTTAAAAAACACAAACAATGCGTCCAATAATAATTAGAAAATTAATTGAAAAATTGCCAAACAAGAAGTACACAAAGTTTTTCGTATTCAATCATCTCTTAATAGTTGCCCAATCTTTAAGATTAAAAAATCTTAAAAATTCTTTTTGCACACTTCTCAGGCAGAAAATTGTGTTGTAACTTATAGATGCACCTTTCTGTTTAGGTTTTATGGTTAGTTTGGGCACCTCCTTTTTACCAAACAGAAAGGTTTTTTCTATTAATATCACTAAATTTTCTTTAATAATGTTATTATTTTCAAGGTACGAAAATTGAATTATAAAATTATGAAATTAACTTTTTGCTTTCTCTTCTTTACATTTTTTATTATTTTATACACCCTATAAGGTAATGCTTCAATAAAATATCCAATTAAAATTGCTTTTAAAGAAGATGCTTCATTTTTAATAAAAGTATTGAGATAATCAATTTTTGTTTTGAGTTTTTTTGTTTGATATAATTCTTTAAAGCTTTGATTAATATAAATATAATTGGCAAGTAAAAAGGATCTACCATATTTGTTAAAAACACTGTCACCTAATATACTTTTATACAATTTATTTAATTCAATAATTTCACTTAAAAATGGCCCCGAACTTTTAGTTTGGCTATCCTGTTCAGGGTGCAATCTATATTTTATATAAGGTTCTAATAATACAATAGCTTTTCCATATTGCAACAGGTTTATTAAAACAGGACGATCAGATAATTTTCCATATTTTTTAAACTCCACTTTTGCTTTTTTTAAAAATTTTGTCCGAAATACAGTTGAAGCATAATGATAAGGAAAACCTCTATACAATAACGAAGCAAAATCTTTTTGAGATAAAATTTTTGCTTTAGCATTATTTTTTTGAAATTCAAAATCTGGTTCTAACTCAAAACTCATTGCAGCTCCAAGAAAAACTGAATCATTATTTTGCTCTAATAATTTTAAAGCTGTTTCCACATATTCAGGATGCATAATATCATCATCATGAAAAATCATGGCAAATTCTTTTGAAGCCAGTTCTTTTGCTTTTAAAAAATTTCCAACAACACCTATATTTAAATCATTTCGAATATATTTTATGTCATGTAAATTTTGGTATTTCTTTACTATTAACTCGGTTTCATCCGTACTATTATTATCTAAAACTATTATATTAAATTTTTTGTAAGATTGATTAACAATACTTTTTAATGTCGCATCTAAATATTTAGCCCTATTATAAGTCAATACAAATATTTCTAATTTTATATCATCTATTTTTAACATTATAATCACCAGTTTTTAATACTCTTTTAAAATATTTATAATTTCTGTGATGCTATTTGAACATATAACATTATTTAAATTATAATTTATTTTTGATTTTTCACAATTATTACTGATAAATATTGCAGGTACGTTAATATTTACTGCAAGCTTTATATCACTTTCAAAACAATCACCTACAATCATTACATCATTAAAATTTAAATTATTTTCTTTTAATAATATCTCTAAAATAAATTTATTTGGTTTTCCTATATATTTTATCTTTTTATCGGTAGAAAACTCAATTGCAGAAACTACAGCCCCTAACGCCGGCTTTAAGATACCTTCCTCTGTTGGATAATTTCTATCCTTATTACAAGCAATAACTCTTTTTCCTAAATAAATTTCATCTGAAATCGTAATAATATCTTTAAAAGTATAATCTTCCATATACCCCAATAAAATATACTTTGTCAAATTAAGGTTTTCTAAAACCTGTATACCATTTTTCAGAAGTTCCATTTTTAACTCATCACTACCAAAAACAAATACTTTGTTAATTTTTTTTCTTTGAAAATAATAAACCGCTGCTAATGAACAATTCATTACTTCATGCTCTTGAACCTCAAAACCCATATTTATTAGTTTTTTATATATGCTGTTTCTAGAATTTTTTGAGCTATTTGATAAAAATAAAACTTTCAATCCTTTTTTTTTACACCAATTAAAAACTTCCAATGATCCATCAATTATTTTATTGCCATAAGATACTGTCCCATCAATATCAAAAACTAATGCTTTAATTTTATTATTCATTCTTACACCACGCAATCTTATTTGTCAACCAACAGTAAATTGTAATCAATCTTATCTTTATTTTCCAAGTACCAATAATAAAGTTTTTCTAAAGCCATATCGATTTCAGTAAATTTTAAATCAGGTATTTCCTTTTTTAATCTTTCGTTATTTCCACTATACTCAATACCCATACCGTTTTCTTTAATTATAATTGGCAAACTCTTTTTTGAAATTTGTAAAATTTTACGTGCAATCTCTAAAAGTTCCACCGAATTATCAGGAGTTACATTATATGCTTTATATTTAGAGTTGTTTAAAATAAAATATTCTATTATATTTACTAAATCATCAATAAATATGTAATCAAATTTTCTATTCTTCTTAATAGTAATTGGTAGGTCAAAAATTGCTTTACAAATTGCATTTGAAATAAACCTAATTGCATAATCTTCATATTTACCAAACACACCAAAAGGCCGTAATTCAACTGAATTTGGTAAATTTTCCAATAATTTCGCACAAACATATTTGCTTAAACCTGTTTCGTCTACCGGAATATGTTCTCCAAAATATTCTTCAGTCATTTTAGGTTTATAAAAGCGTTGATCATAAATTGCACCTGAACTTAAAAATATTAATTTTCCAAAATATTCATGGTTTTTTAAAATATTTAAAAACATTAACACATTCGTATAAAAAATATTAGTTGGATCTTTTGCATTTCTATGTCCTGGTTTCGTTGCACAATGAACTATTACATCAAATTTATTCTCTTTTATGAATTTACGAGTTTTTTCCTCATCCGTTAAATCCAATTCTTTTCTTGAGGGTGCATATACAAAGTATGTTTTTGAAAGCTTTTCAACTAAATTCCTTCCAATAAATCCAGTTCCACCTGTGATGAATATTTTCATTGCAAGCTCTCTCCTTATTCGTAATACCCTCCAGCTTCAATAATTAATTTTTCATAACGAGCTTGTAACATTTTAATCCTATCTTCATCTTCTTGATAAATTAAACCATAATAATCACGTTTATTTTTTAGCCACATCAATTCGAAGCCTACAGCTTTTAAAATTCCTTTATCAGCATTTTCATTTAAAGCTCCAGGACACTGAAAAATTACCTTTCGTGTTTCATAACGGTCAACAAGCCCTGCAGGTAATTTCTTAATAAAATCAATAGTCTCTTTTGAAACTCCACCCCCTATTACACATTCTAAGCCTTTACTTTTTGCCATGGTAAAAAGCTCTTGAGCAATATTTAGAATTTTTTCCGAATTAACATCCTCACGTGATAAACCTAACGAACCTGTCATATCAACTCTCCCCAGAACAATTCCACTTAATTTATGGATATTAGGCAATTGTAACATTTCATTAAATCTTCTATAACCATCTATCGTTTCAATATTTACTAAAAATGAAACATCATTTATTTCATCTTGCGGAAATGCTAACTCAACAGCTTTTAAAAATTTACTTAAGGCATAGGCCGATTCGATCATAGGAGCAACTATTCTATTCACTCCTATTACTCGAGCTTCATATAAATCCCTTAAAGCTTCACATCCACCAATTTTAATAGTTAATTCCAAACCAGCTTTCGTTACTACTTCTTTTAATCTTAAAGCTTCTTCAAGTCTTGTCCCTTCAGCTTCAAATTCAGCTTTTACACCAACTACATAATGATTTTCTTTTAAATCCTTTAAAACATCAACCATTCTTTTCTCCAAACTATTCATTATTTACCCCTCTTTCTGAAAAAATTTAAAACATAGTACTTTTTATTTTAATCTAAATTAAAAATATTTTTTTTCATTTCATCAAGATCTAAAAAAGGATACATATCTTCAAGTGGTTTTGAAATGATACGTCCATCCTCTAACTTAACTGAAGATTGTTTTGGAGCAAATATATAATTGTCTGTCAATTTAACTTCAGTCAAACTACCTCCTTTTTCGTTAAGTATTTTTGTTAACTTTTCTTTCAAACCCCTGTGGTTTGAAAGTAGATGTGTTTTTAAGCCATACGCCCTTCCAATTTTTCTTATGTCGGGCAATCCTACTCCTGTTTTAGGGTCACAGGCTACATAATGACCATTAAAATAATTATCTTGAGTTTGTCTTATAGAATGGTAACCATTATTATTAAGGACAAATATTTTTATTGGAAGATTATAATACCGTATTGTTTCAAGCTCCTGAATATTCATTTGTATACTTCCATCACCAGCTAAACAGATAATTCTTTTTCTCGGATTTGCAATCGCAGCACCTATCGCCGCAGGTAAATCATAACCCATTGAAGCACAGCCAGAATTCCAGAATATTCTCTGCCCATTTTTTACTTCCGCAGCTTGAAAATATACGACACAAGCAGTTCCATTCCCCGTTACTACTATTTCATCATTTTTTAATACTTTACTTAATGTGTTTATAAAATAATATGGGTGAATAAATTTTTTAATATTTTTATATTCCTCTAAAACATTTGGATATTTATTTTTCTTTTCAAGACACCATGCTAGCCATTTGCTCCAATCAGGAATATTATAATTTTTTATTTTTTCTAAAATAATTTGCAAAAATACTTTTGCATCAGATAATAAAGCAATATCAGGAACAATTGTTGGTTTTTTTAGTTCTGCCTCATCTATATCAATCACAATTTTTTTCGCTCTCCTTGCAAAATCTTTCCAATTAAAACCAACTTGACGTATATTATTACGTGTACCAATAAAGAGAGCAAAGTCAGCGTTTTGTAATGCTATATTTCCTGCCCTGGAACCAATAGTCCCAATTTGTCCAACATAAAATGGATGATTTGATGGTACAAGGTCAAAACCATTAAAAGTAGATAAAACAGGTGCTTTTAATATTTTTATCAAATCTAAATACTCTTGTTGTGCATTTGCTAAACGAACGCCATGACCACCAATAATAACCGGTTTTTTTGCCTGCAATAATTCGTTAATTATTCTTTCCACTTTCGAATTTATTTCACTTATATTAATATTTACTTTTGGCGGCTCATAATTAATTAATTTTTCTTCATTTAAATAACTTCCTTGTATATCTAAAGGAATATCAATCCATACAGGTCCAGGCCTTCCTTCTTTCGCAATGAATATTGCTTTATCTAAGTGATATTTTATTTCTTCAGGTTTTTCTATCATCACAGCATACTTAGTAACAGGTTTTACTATATCAATTATATTTATTTCCTGATCCCCAAGTTGTCTTAACCCAATTCCACTATATTTTTTAATTGTAGTTTCAGTTTTTACTTGACCAGAAATGTAGAGAACCGGTATCGAATCCAACCACTCACCAATTAAACCCGTAATAGTATTTGTCCCGCCTGGCCCCGTTGTAACAATAACAGCAGCCATTTTCCCCGAAGCTCGAAAATAGCCTTCTGCAGCCATTGCACACGCTTGCTCATGATGACAGCAAATATATTTAATTTTTTTGTTTTTCCCAACAGAATCAACTAAATGCATTGCCCCGCCGCCTGAAATTAAAAAAACATTTTCTATTCCATGTTCATATAATTTTTTAATTACAAAATCGGAAACCTTTATCATTTTTTTACCTCCCTAGTTATAATTGACCTTTAGAGCAATTTTTACAACATCTATATATCTATAGCTACTTAAATTATTTTTTTGATTTGCTGAACAATATATTTAATCATTTCTTCCGTAATCCCTGGATAAACTCCTATCCAAAAAGAATTATTCATTACATAGTTAGTATTTACTAAGTCTCCAACCACTTTATACTCTTTTTCTACTTTTAATTCTATAAAACAAGGTTGCCGTAACAAATTTCCTCCAAATAACATACGGGTTTGTATACCACAATTTTCTAACTTTTCAACTAAATATTTTCGCGTTAATTTTTTCTTATCTCTAATTGTAATCATAAACCCAAACCAGCTTGGATCGGAATTTTCTGTTGGTTCTGGTAAAACAAAATATTCTTCTAAATCATTCAGACCTTCCTTTAATAACTTCCAATTTTCTTTCCTCTTTTGAATAAAATAATCAAGTTTATCCATTTGAGCCACACCAATTGCAGCTTGTAAATCAGTCATTTTTAAGTTATAGCCGAGGTGAGAATAAACATATTTATGGTCATACCCAAAGGGTAAATCTCCGTGTTGCTGACTAAAACGTTTTCCACAGGAATTATCCTTTCCCGGTGCACACCAGCAATCTCTACCCCAATCCCTGAACGAGTCAACAATTCTTTTCAATGTAATATTATTAGTAATAACCGCACCACCTTCTCCAGTAGTAATATGATGAGCAGGATAAAAGCTCAATGTACCTAAATCACCAATAGTTCCGGTATATTTCCATTCACCATCCAGGAAATATTTGGAGCCAAGAGCATCACAATTATCTTCAATTAACCATAAACCATTATCATCACAAAATTGTTTTACTTCCTTTAAATCGAAAGGATTTCCTAAAGTATGGGCTACCATTACAGCTTTAGTTTTTTTAGAAAGTGCTTTTTTCATTTGCTCCACATCAATATTATAAGTAGGAATTGAAATATCAACAAATACAGGAACCGCCCCATATTGAATAATCGGATTTACGGTTGTGGGAAAACTTGCGGCAACCGTAATAACCTCATCTCCTGGTTTAATTCTTCTTTCCCCCAATTTGGGAGAAGTTAAAGCCATAAATGCAAGCAAATTTGCAGACGAACCAGAGTTTGTAAGCGAAACATACTTCACTCCCAAAAACTTTGATAACTTTTCTTCAAATAGCTGGGAATATTTACCGGCAGTTAACCAAAATTCTAACGCAGCATCAACAGCATTAATAATTTCATTTTCATCAAAAACTCTTCCGGCAAATGGAATATAATCTCCAGGCTCAAAACTTTTTATGCGATGTTTTATTTGATAATACCTTCTAACCAGATGAAATATTTCTTCTTTTAATTTATTTTCTTCATTACTTATCGTCATAACCTACCTCCATTAAATCTTTTTCAAATTCATTGATTTGCTTGAGGGTAAAGGAATACATTTCTTCTTTTTTATAAAACGCTATATACCATTCCAGTGTTTTTTCTAGAGCTACATTAAAATCCCAAACTGGTTGCCATTTTAAATAATGCTTTGCCTTAGATATGTCGAGCTTTAATAATATTGATTCAGGTGGATTTTTTTTGTTATCATACTCATAAAAATTTTCTTTTCCTAATTTTTTACATATAGTTTTGGTAAGAAATTCAACCGTTTTGGCATCTTTTTCCTCAGGGCCAAAATTCCAAGCTCCTGAAAATTTATCGCCTTCTTTATATAATTTTTCCGCAAGCAACAGATAGCCATAAAGAGGATCTAAAACATGTTGCCACGGCCGAATAGCATTAGGATTTCTGATAATCACTTTTTTATTTGTAAAAAGTGCTTTTATACAATCTGGTACAATACGATCTTTAGCAAAATCCCCGCCACCAATTACATTTCCTGCTCGAGCAGTCGCAATATATTTTTTAATTTTAGGATACTCAAAATAAGTTTTTCGGTAAGCAAAAGTTACCAATTCAGAGCAGCTTTTACTATTTGAGTATGGATCAACACCACAAATAGTATCAGTTTCCCTGTAACCCCAAGGCCATTCTTTGTTTTCATAAACTTTATCAGTAGTAACATTTACTAAAACTTTAATTGACGGGTTATTTCTAACTGCTTCAAGTAAATTTGCAGTTCCCATTACATTTACTTCATAAGTTTCAAGGGGATTGTAATACGCCTCACGGACAATAGGTTGTGCTGCTAAATGAAAAATAATTTCAGGTTCGATTTCTTTGATAGTTTCATTTAAAAAACGATAATCACGAATATCCCCCAAAATTGAATTGCATCTTGTCCCCAAATTACAAATTTCGAACATCGCGGGGTCTGTCGGAGGTTTTAAAGCATATCCCGTAACTTCAGCTCCAAGTTTTAATAACCAGATCGTTAACCAGGAGCCTTTAAATCCTGTATGACCTGTTATGAAAACCTTTTTGCCCCTCCAGAAATTCTTATCTATCATTTTTGCTACTCCTCTTTAAAGATATTTATTCCCAAAGCTTCCAGGGTGCTTTGCCACTTTTCCAAAGTTCTTCTAATAAATTTTTATCCCGCATAGTATCCATTGGCTGCCAAAATCCATAATGTTTATAAGCCATAAGCTGACCATTTTTCGCTAGAGTCTCAAGAGGCTCTTTTTCCCAAATAGTTTGATCTCCTTCTATATAATTAAATACTTCTGGCTCTAATACAAAAAACCCAGCATTAACCCAGCCTCCATCTCCTTGGGGTTTTTCTATAAAGCTAATTACTTCATCATTTTCAATATTTAATGCTCCAAAACGGCCACTTGGTTGCGCCGCAGTAACAGTAGCAATTTTTTTATGTTTTCGATGAAATTGAATTAATTTGTTAATATCAACATCTGCAACTCCATCGCCGTACGTCAACATAAAAGTCTCATTACCAATATAAGGTTGAATTCTTTTAATTCTTCCACCAGTCATGGTATCAATTCCCGTATCCACCAACGTTACTTTCCAGGGTTCTACCTTATGGTCGTGAATTATCATCTGGTTACTATATCTAAAATCAAAAGTAACATTCGATCCATGCAAGTAATAATGCGCAAAATATTCTTTAATATAATAGCCCTTATAGCCAAGACAAATAATAAAATCGTTAAAACCATAGTAAGAGTATATTTTCATTATATGCCACAAAATAGGCATTCCACCAATTTCAATCATTGGTTTTGGTTTTAGATGAGACTCCTCACTTATTCGCGTACCAAATCCTCCAGCTAAAATTACTACTTTCATGACTTTTAATCCCCCAAATACATTATTTGTTTAAATATTGTTTAATGATGCTTATAAATAGCTCTGCAGATTTTTTATCTGTCATATTTTTTAAAACCCAGTCTCTTGGTGAAAATTCATTTAATTTTAGTAATATATTCTGTATTATTTGTTCAAATTCTTCAATATTACGAAAAACTAAACCTGTTTGGGAAGTAATATAAGGGCTGGAACTGGTAAATATAGGTTTGCCACCAATTATATTTTGACCAGGATTCCAAACCAATGTTGGAACATTCATAGCCCAAGCTTCGGCTAATGCAATTCCCTGACTTTCACTTTTACTTATAAAAATTATAAATAAACTTTTACTTAATAAATTACGATATTGCTTTTTATCATAATACCCATAGATTATTTTTTGATATTTAAAATTAGATTTTTTTAATATCTTTTCTATTTCACTAATTAAATCTTTTTCATAATTTTTTATATAAATAAGTACTCTATCTTTAACTTTACTTTTAAAAATATTTGGGTTCCAAAATTCTTCATCAACACCTGCATACCATATTTCAATTTTTTCTTTTAATGATGGTAAATCTTCAATATAAAAATCTTTTACCCATTCTGATGGAACCAAACATAAATCAACGTTTTCATTACCTAAAACACTTGCATAATCATTGCTTCTTACAACAATATTAGGACCAGCAATTAAAAATTTTACAAAACCTTTTTCTTTAAAATAAATACCTTGCTTTAATGCATCTACTCCACTTAACACAACTAATATTTCATTTAATTCATTAACAGACTTTGGATTATAGTTAAAACTGATATTATTTATTTTTGATAATCCGTCTAATAAACTTCTTGTAACCGCACTATGTCCCCCGAGTTTAAAAACCTTTTTTTCTATCATCTTCCTAATAAGTGTCCTAATCGTATTATTTTTTAATACTGTTTTAGCTTTTTTAAATAAATAAAATTTATCATCATTCCATCTAGCATTGAATTCTTTGCTATTAATCGTTGATGTAAGAATTGTAAATTTTAAATTAGCATATATTTTATTCATTTTTTATCCCTCATAATTTTCAGTCATCACTTACAATTAAAAAAGTCTTACTCCTTCCTAACTAGCATTATTATTACTATTCACCCACAAATTAAAACAAACCCAATCCACCTCTGAAGGGAAACAGCCTCATAATGAAGTAATTACGAAATCACCATAACCAATATAAGCCCAAAAGACAGCATGGGATAAGCTAAACTTAAATCAATCTTTGAAAGAATAATCATCCATAAAATTGAGTGTATCTCATATAAAAAAACCAAAATGATATTTGATGGTAAAAATAAAGTTAAAAAAGTATATTAACAACTAAATATGTTAACTAAAACATGTAAATAATTCCCTCAACACTAAAAATAACAATTCGACAAAAAAACCAAAAACTCCTGCTAACAAAAAAGCAGGAGTTTTCGACAGATATCGTAGATTTTCGCCAAAGACGTAATATTCCAACTACATCTTTATATTCAACCACCGATTCTCCAGCGCCACGTAGAAATCTCTACTTAGCCGATACCACATGACGACACTACCGATTACCGCTAAAAGAAGTAAGCCATGTTTGACCCATAACAGTAAGACCATGTCCTTCTTAATCATCGGAATAAGTTCTACATCACGAAAATAAAGGGCCCTTGGGATGCCTGCCAAGATAACAAACCCGGCAGCTATAAAAAAAACCCGGCTTAAATAGCGGAAAAATATTCGGTATTGGGAAAAGGTTAAGATGCAGTCGCACCAGAGCCGACGGGCGAGGTAAAGGGTAAAGACCGCCGTTAGTAAAAGCCCGGTAGCCAAATCATGAAGGTAATTATTCACCACTATCCAGATCATCCTATTCCCCCTCATTTTAAAAAGTTAAATCTCATTATTTATCACCATTACCACAATTTGTTATTTAATCTATTTCTGCTTTTCCCGGTAAATTCCTCTTAAAATTATTGCTGTTATCCGGATTTTTGCTTGACAAATTCCCTGAAAAAAGGCTAAATAATTATGGTTATCCCATAAATTCCCCCAATCTTTGGGAAAGCGGTGAATAATATGACAGATTTTCAGATAATTGAAGTTCCAAAATTTGATCTTATAGCATTAGCTGAGGTTTTTCCCAAAAAAGAGTGGTTTTTTCTCGATTCAGCCCTTTCCCCCAGTACCTATGGTCGTTACTCGTTCCTGGGCTTTAATCCGGAGTTTACCGTTAAAAGTCTGGGAAATCTTATAATTAAGTCCTATGACAACCGGGAAGAAAAGTTACATACCCATCCCTTTTCTTTTCTAAAGTCCTTATTAGCCGAAATAAAAAAACCCGCTTTAAGCCTGCCGCTTCCCTTTAAAGGCGGGCTTGTGGGGTATTTTGCCTATGACCTGGGTCGGATGCTCGAAGTTTTACCCAGCACCGCCATCGATGATTTAAATCTTTATGACTTTTACCTCGGTTACTACGATACCTTCGTAGCAGTCGACCACATAAACGGCCGGTACTACGCCGTAAGCTACCGGGAAGATAAATTAAAAGAGCTCGTAGAATACATCGAAAAATCCCGGGATTTCGAAGTTAAACTTCCGTTTTATCCTCCGGCGGGAGAATTTTATTCTAATTTCACCCGGGAAAGTTACGAAGAAATTGTCCGGCAAGCAATTGAATACATTAAAGCCGGTGATATTTTTGTGGTAAACCTCTCCCAGCGCTTTACCGCTGACTTTACAGGAGACCCCTGGGAGCTTTATAAGTATTTAAGAAAGATTAATCCCGCTCCTTTTGCAGCCTATCTCCATTACCCGGAGTTCTCCGTCCTCAGTTCTTCGCCGGAGCGGTTTTTAGAACTTAGAAACGGTAAAGTGCAGACCAGACCGATTAAAGGTACCCGCCCGCGTGGGAAGACCATTGCTGAAGACTTAGCTTTTCGAGATGAACTGTACAATAGCCAAAAAGACCGGGCGGAGTTAACCATGATTGTAGACCTGGAGCGCAACGATCTGGGCAAAGTAGCCAAAGTAGGCACGGTAAAGGTACCGGAACTGTACGTCCTCGAACAGTACGCTACCGTTTACCATCTGGTTTCCACCGTTACCGCCGAGCTTGCCGAAGATAAATACGCTATCGACCTCTTGGCTGCAACCTTTCCGGGAGGCTCCATTACCGGAGCGCCTAAAATCCGGGCCATGGAAATTATCGAGGAGCTGGAAGGTCTTCGGCGGGGAATTTACACCGGCTGCATCGGTTATATTGACGTAAACGGCGATATGGATTTAAATATCGTTATTAGAACAATTCTGGTAAAAAACAAAAAAGCCTACTTTGGCGTAGGCGGAGGAATAACGGTGGACTCAGACCCCACCGCAGAATATTTGGAAACCCTGGATAAAGCTTATGCCTTGATGAAAGCGTTAAAATTTCTCGGCTAATCTTGAAAGCTCCCTTGCCATTTGTTCTAAATTGTTTAAAGTAGAGTGCAGTTCTTCCGAAATTGCCGTCTGCTCTTCGCTCAATCCGGAAAATTCTTCAATAGATTGAGCCAGTGCAAGAATTTCTCCTAAAATTTTCTCAATTTTCCCGGCAATATCTTTGACCGCAAACTTGGATTGCTGGGCAAGCTTTCTAATTTCTTCAGCCACCACCGCAAACCCCTTACCCTGGTTACCCACCCGGGCTGCTTCAATCGCCGCATTTAACCCGAGGATATGGGTTTTATCGGCAATGCTATTAATTAAATCCACCAGCTGCCGGATTTCGTTAGCATCGTTACTGATCACCCCAGCCCTTTGGGCAAGGGCTGCAAATTCGCCGGAAAAATTGGTGGCGGAGCTGGATAATTCTTCCGCAGCCTTGTTAATTTCTTTGATACTGCTTTCTAATTCCCCAATCGCCCTTTGGACTAAATCCCGCTTTTCGGTGCTGGTAACCAGGGCAATTGCTCCCTGTAACACCCCATCTTCGATAATGGGCATGGCTTTAGCTACATACGGCTTCCCAAAAGCGCTCTTTTCCAGCGGAACGTACGTTTCCACCCTTTTCCTGGTGTCCATCACCCTCCGGGAAACGGAGGTGGATGGCACCGGCATTCCGGGATAAATGTTTAAATCAATATCCACCGCTGGCCTGTACCAAATATAATTTTCTAAATCGGCAATCACTACCAGCACCTCATCCCCCAATAGCTCCTTTAAATTTTCCGCAACTTTTAAGTAAGCATCTAAAAGTCTCATTTTTGCCCCCCATTTTTCCTCTTTTTCTTTTATACTCTCACATTTTTGCAAATATTTCAACAATTATAGTGGGGGGATATATTAATAAAAAGGACGGTTCTATTAATAGCTTTCTTAGAACCGTCCTTAAAAGGTATTATTTGCTTATGAAGGTTTCACAGGCAGTATCATCGCTGGTACTGACTTTGCGGGTTCCGGAAGAACGAACCTGAATGGAGTTCGCGGTACAAACATCATTTTCCCAATAACGGCATTCTTCTACCCGGCAAGAAATTTGTGCCATCTTAATCACCTCCGGATATATTTTGCCCGATATTTCGTAAATAATGCCTGGCGATATTAAGCGAAGCGTCTTTTTTCCCAAGTTTGGCAGCATTTTGGGTTAGTCGTTGGTAGGCAGGCGTTAGTAAAGAAGAGGTTACTGCCGGAATTAGTTCCGCTAAATCTTTAATAAAGATAGCTGCCCCTTTTTTCTGTAAAAATTCTGCGTTTCTTTTTTCCTGGCCAGGCAAGGGATTTATAATTATTAATGGTTTTCCTAACGCTAAAGCCTCAGCGGTAGAAAGCCCTCCAGGCTTGGTCACCACCAAATCGGCTGCCGCCAAAAACTCCGGTACCTTTGGGGTAAAGGGCACCGGTACTAAGTTTGGGTGTTTTAAAGCCAGTAATTCCTTATACAGTCTTTGATTGTGTCCGCATAAGACAATAATTACCCATTCTTTTTTAGTTCCCATCAGTATTTTTACAGCATCCGCCATGGGACCAAGACCAAGTCCGCCGCCCATCAATAAAATAACTTTACTGTTTTCGTTTATTTGGAGCTTTCTTCTGACCTCTTGCCTACTTATCTCCTCGCCAAACAACGGATCAATTGGTGGTCCAAAGGCGTAAACCCTATTCCTGGAATAACCTCTGGCTACCAATTTATCTGCAATTTCTTCCGCCGCCACATAATAAAACCGGGCTCTTTCCGTCAACCAAAAGGCGTGGTAGTCGTAGTCTGTAATCACCGTGGCATAATTATTTAAGCCAAGAAAATCTAACGCTATCGCCGGAAAAGCGTGAGTGTTGATTATCCCATCCGGTTTAAATTCTTCAATTATTTCCGAAAGCCGCTTTTTATATAATAAAGCTACCAGCCAGCGCAGCCGGTCTTTTTCTTTATCGTGCCCTTTTTCATAAATATAGCCCCAAATTTTCGGGATATGGGCCAGGATTTTAAGATAAATTCCTGAAGCCAGCTCTTCAATTTTGGGACCTATTAAACTTAAAGCTGTCAGGACTTCTACTTCTATGGGCGGGTCAATTGCTTTGAAAGCTTTTTGCAAATTTTGGGCAGCTTTTAAATGGCCGTGGCCAAATCGCTCGGCTAATAGCAAAATTTTCATAAAAACCTCCCGCAATATGTTGTATAATAAGTGATGTTAAAGAGATTAAAAATATAATAAATAAAGGAAAAGGAGCATAGGCTTAAATGAAAATTGATGTTTTATTTTATCCCGAAAAGTTAAAAAACGTTGAAGATAAAGTTGTTGTGGTTTTAGATGTTCTCCGGGCTACCACTACTATTGCCACCGCCCTTGCTGCGGGAGCCAAAGAGGTTTATCCTGTTTCCTCCATTAGGGAAGCATTCTCTCTGAAAAAGAAAATTCCCGGAGCATTAGTAGGAGGAGAGCGGGGCGGAATTAAAGTCCCGGGCTTTGATCTCGGTAACTCTCCCCTGGAATATCAAAACTTAAGCGGGAAAACAATTATTCTTTCTTCCACCAACGGTACCAAGGCTTTAACTAAAGCCTCTCAAGCCAAAAATCTTATTGCCGGGAGCATTATTAATGCCAAAGCGGTCGCCAATTATCTTGGCAGGCTTAACCTCGATGTAATTTTCCTGCCTTCTGGCACCGACTTTCAGTTTTCTCTGGAAGATTTTGCTGGAGCCGGTTATATCATATCACTTTTAGCCCAGCAAAAAAAGATATACCTCTCCGATCAGGCTTTTGTTAGTCTTAAGCTTGCCCAAAATAATTCACCGGAGGAAGTTTTAACCCGTTCCTTTCACGGTCAAAGACTTATTAACCTTGGCTTTCAAAAAGATGTAGAGTACTGTGCCAGTCTAAATCTTTTAGATGTGGTGCCGGTAGGGAGAGTCAGCGAAGGGAGGCTTGTTATTGAAAGTAGCCGTCTTTTCCGATAGTTACCATCCTTATGTCAGCGGGGTGGTACGCTCCATTGATTTATTTCAAGAGGAACTTGTTAAGCGCGGAGTTGAATTTATTTTTTTCATCCCTGCCTACGGTAATCATCAAAAAGAAAAGGGCGTTTACCGTTTTTATTCCATACCGGCTCCCACTAATAAAGAGTTTCATTTAGCTCTTCCCTTTTCACCTAAAATTTATAAAACGTTAAGAGAAGAAAAGGTTGATTTAATCCACGTCCATAGTCCGTTTCTTTTAGGAAGACTGGGACAAAAGGCGGGAAGACAATTAAATATTCCTGTAGTATTTACCTATCATACTTTGTATGAAGAATACGTGCACTATTTTCCGCTAGCCAGGAAAGCAGCCAAATGGGTTACTTCCTGGTATACTCTGGATTTTGCCAATAAATGCAGTGCTGTAATTTGTCCTACCGAAGCGATAAAGGAGTATCTTCAAGAAAAGGGGCTACAGGCGCGAAGTGCTGTAATCCCGACCGGCATTGACCTTGAGCCTTTTGCTAAAGCCGATCGCCGCTGGCTCAAAGAAAAACTAGGCTTAGTATCCAAAAAAGTTTGTTTGTTTGTAGGTAGAGTTGCCCGGGAAAAAAACGTCGATTTTCTCCTGGAAAGTTTTAAAATTGTGGCTTTAAAGTTAAATGAGGTAGTTCTCGTGATAGTTGGCGGAGGGCCGGAATTACCCCATTACCAAAAAAAGGCCGAAGAACTTGGCCTTAAAGATAAAGTGATATTTTTTGGACCGGTTGCTCCCGAAGAGGTCTCCCTTTTTTATGCCGGCGCCGACCTTTTTCTTTTTCCTTCGGTTACCGAAACCCAAGGGCTGGTTTTTGCCGAGGCCAAAGCCGCTGGCCTTCCGACAGTGGGTGTAAAAGCTTTTGGCTCTAAATCAATGGTGTTTGAAGGTGTTGATGGTTTTCTTACCTCCTTAAATCTTCAGGAATATGCAGAAAAAGTTATCTTTTTATTAGAGCAGGAAGAGGTAAGAAAGGATTTTTCTCAAAAGGCTCTGCAAAACGCCCAAAATTTTAGTAAAGAATATACCGCAAAGCTGATGTTTGAACTGTACCAAAGTCTTTTAAAATAGTTAATCCTGGCCGGTTACGCCAGTAATCCCATACTTTTCAAACTGGTAGCGCAAGTTTTCCGCAAGCTTTTCGGTAATGCCTAATTCTTCGGCTATTTCGGTATCGCTTTTGCCAGCTTTTAATTGGTCGATAAAAGCTTCCCAGGGCACTCCAATTTCATCGCATTTATCTTTAAAACCCAGATCAAAGCTAAAGGGAGCGCCCTTGGCGGTAAAACCATCGGCCGCAATTTCCCAGGCCTCTTCAAAATAAGGAGATCTGGTGTTTAAATACCAGTGAGTAGCACTGCCCATTTTTTCCTCAATAGCATTATCGCGATTGTGAAAATCCATAATATTTTCCTCCTTCTTAGATAAAAAACCCTTTCCTGGGGATAGTTTCCCAAACCGGAAAGGGTTTTATACTTTTTTCTTAGATTTTTTCAAACCGGTCTTTTAATTTTTCTAAGACCAGGGGTAATGTGGTGTACTCCATTTCTTCTAAGTGCAGGCGGTGGGGTTCAAAGGGGCCAAGGCTACGCATATAATCAGCAATTCTTAAAGCTATCTCCCGCGCCCGGTCGTAAGCTCTATCGGCAAAGAAATCCTGCGGGCCAATTAGCTTGCCTTCGGCCAGCTGGAAGCCAAGGGCTATCACCCGGGGTGGCCCGTCAAACCGGGAAGGAGTCGCATCGGCCACCGACACCGGCATCAGCGGTCCCGAATGGGAACCGCGCATCCAGCCGGATACCAAATGCGGCCGGGCAAACGGTTCTAACGCTTCCCCTACCGCCGGAAGCCCACTCTGACAACGGACAATTAACACCGGGTCATCTTTCCCGATATACCGGCCGGCCATAAGATTTAAGCGCTGGGTACTGGAAGTGGCAGCAATTTCTCCGGATTTGCTATACACACTTTTAATGCAGTAACGTCCGGGAGCACCTATAAAGACCAGTAGATCATACAAGTCTTCCGGTGTGCTAAAAATAATTTTTTTGTTTTCTATTAAATCCAAAACCTCAAATTTAAAGCCGTCATGCATTTTAGGGTCGATGACAAGACCTATGGTATTAAAGGGGTCAGCAAACATTTTATATAAAGGCATGTTCCAGGCTCCGGGCTCGGTCTTATCGGCAGCAAAAACAATAATTGGTTCACTGGTTCTTTCCGTAAACTCCATTTCCGCAATCCCCGGACCTAAACCTTTCACATTACCGGAAAAAGCATCCGCCAAAAGGTCCTGTCCTGCCCCGTAAAGTTTAAGTTTCTTCGCTACTTCCGTACAGGCGACAAAAGTATCCCAGGCTAACTTATGGATTTCCTCCGAATCCACCCCCTGGCGGTGGGTCATGATTAAATTAATGTCATCGCCAACGTGGGTTACGTGGTAATCCACCAAAAGGGAACTTTTAGCCAGCTGTTCCCGGGCAGTTGCTAATAGCTCCTCGTGCACGCTGGAGTGCCCTACAAACCCTCCTACATCCGCTTTAATGACGGTAACAGTGATTTTACCCATCCAATCCCCCCATTTAGAATAGTATATTTTTTTATTATGCTATACTATATTTCTCTGTCAAACGAAAAATTCCTTCTTTTTCTTAAATTATGTTACATTATTTTAAATAAGCCAAACCGGGTAATGGATGGGCGGTGATCATTTACTAAAAGCCCTAAAACCCTGGCCTTCTGGCGGTATTCTAAATCAGCGATAAATGCTGCCCCTTTGATTTTTTTGGCTTTAAAAGCTGCTTGACTGCTGCTTAAGGCTGGAAGGAATTTCAGCCCGGGCTTTCCTTGAAAATACTCCCGGCATTGCTCCCAGAGTTCCGGACGCGATAAAACCACCTTTACCTCTTCCAGGTTTCGGGCTGTATAAGAAAAAAGTCCCGGAGTAATGGGTAAAAACACTTCTTCTAGCAGGATAAGTTTATTTTTTAAGGTCGTTAAGAGGTCGTCAACTTCTACCACTTTTCCGGAAATGCTGTTTTCCAGGGGGAATAGGGCACTTTCTATGTCCCCTTTTAATAAAGCTTTAACAATATCCTGAAAGGATCGGTACCAGACTTTCTGGGTAACCGGATGTTTTAATAGGGCCAAAGCTTTTTCCGAAAAAGTTCCCGGTGGACCTAAATAACCAGTACGCATCGCCATCCCCCTTAAAGCCTTCTACCCGCTGCTAAAAGCCAGGGCCTTAAATCTTCCAAAAACTTGCTAAAAGAAGTAAGATCCAGGGACTGTTTACCGTCGCTTAAAGCTTTTTGGGGTTCGGGATGCACTTCAATTAAAAGCCCATCGGCTCCTGCAGCCACAGCTGCTTTAGCCAGAGCCGGAATTATGTCAGTGCGCCCGGCCGCATGGCTGGGATCGATCAGCACCGGATAAGGGGTAAGCTTTTTTAAAAGGGGCACAGCACTTATATCCAGGGTGTTTCTGGTCATAGTTTCAAATGTCCTTATCCCCCGTTCGCATAGCAATATTTGCCGGTTACCCTCGGCTTTAAACGGCCCGGCAAAAATCATAAACCTTTTTTGACCTGTTAGTTGTTCCCACCAGTCCTTCTTAAGTTCTGATAAAACCCCATATTCCAACACCTCCATAAATAAATTAAACCCGGTCCTTCATCCCCAAGGGACGAAAGACCGGGTCGTCTTCCGCGGTACCACCCTTCTTGGCAAAAACTTGCCCCCTCTAAAGGTACGGGAAATTTCCCTCAAAAGGTACAAAAAAACCTTTGGCTTAGGGAACCAAAGGCTTATTTACCACCCTAAGAGTACAGGAAACTTCCGATACCCCGTTCCTTTTAACGGTGGAACTCTCCGGGAGCGCCTACTTCTTGGTTCAGCGTCCAGCTCCAGGGAGAACTTCAGATTTTCCGCAACCGCCGGGCTTCCACCCTCCCCGGCTCGCTTTTGGAGCTAAAAAACCCTACTTTTCCCCTTCAAAGCTTTTTACTTGTCATGAATTTTAACATCAAGACAGGATTAATGTCAAGCATTTTCAGTCGAATTTGTCAGCAGCCAAAGCAAAGTTCTTGACAAAACAACAAATACGGTATATCATATGATTTGCCCAGAAAAGTTATCAAGACATTGGGCGCGTAGCTCAGCTGGGAGAGCACCTGGTTCGCACTCAGGAGGTCGAGGGTTCGAGTCCCTTCGCGTCCACCATTTCTAAGTATAAAACCCGCAATTTTGCGGGTTTTTTTACTTTTATTTTTTATTTTCATCCCCTGCTGCCGCTTCTACTATTACTTGTTTTGCTTCAATATAGGCGGCACATTTTAGTTCTAAAAATTTATAGTTACAGCAACGCTTAAATACATATGTAAATATTATTTGAATTACTTGACATTTCACTATTTAACATATTTTTCCTCCAGTAATAAATAATAAAATAGGGTAGCAGTTGCTACCCTATGGACTTTTTTAGCTCCCCACTTTTACGGCAGGGGCTCTCCGACTTTTTTGTTCAGCTTTATTATATACCTAAATCCCAAATTTTTGCAAGATATTTTTAGGTAAATGCTTTTTAACTTAATCTAACTTTTTATCTCCTTAAATTCCCACCAGTTGCCTTCCTTCTTTAGAAGCTCAACCATCCTCGGGAAATTTTAATTCCAGGTACTTTAAAAACTGCCAACCTGCCACCACAAAAAGCCTACCGTTAAAGCAAGGTTTTTATTTTCCCCATATTTAACGTTTTACTAAACCTTAAATTTCTCCACGTTAGCCACCAATTCCTGGGCTGAAGCCGCCAGTTCTTCAGTAGCCGCACTGTTTTCTTCAATGGTGGCGGAAACTTCTTCGGTAATGGCCGAAATGTTTTGCAAGGATCTGGCAACCTTTTCACTACCTTCCGATTGTTGCTGGGCAATGGTGCTAATCTCGCGAATCCGCTCGTTTAAAGCCTCAATTTTCCCAAAGATTTCTTTAAAGCTTTCCAAAGCAACTCTGCCAAGGCGATCACCTTCATTGACAGCTTTTAAGGCTACCTGCATACCTGCAGCAATTTCCCGGACCACTCCAGAGATTTCATCGGTAGACTGAGCAGAACGTTCCGCAAGCTTCCTTACTTCTTCCGCAACCACCGCAAAACCGCGACCATGTTCGCCAGCCCTGGCCGCTTCTATGGCAGCGTTTAAGGCCAAAAGATTGGTTTGCTCGGCAATTTCATTAATAATTTCCAACATCCCGTTAATCGCCTGGGCACTTCTTTCTAAATCGGAAACCTTTGCTTTTATTTCTTCTAAACCGTTAAAATTTTCTTTTAAGGCTTTTTCACCTTGAGTAGCCGCAGCGACAGTTTCTTCAGCAAGTTTTAACATTTCTGTAACAGAGGCGGCAGCTTTAGAAGCTTTTTCGGCAAAAGATTCCATTTCCAAAGCTATAGCATTAATTTCGCTTGTCTGGTTCTGACTACCCGTAGCAATTTGCTGGGTGCTGGCCGAAATTTCCTGAGCCGCGGCAGCAACCGATGAGGCAATTTCCCGGATTTTTTGAACTAATACTGCCACTCCAGCGACCGTATCCTGCAGGCTTTTTGCTAAAACGCCGAGCTCATCACCGCGCTCGGTTCCTTCAATCGCTACTGTCAGTACTCCATCCCTAATGAGTTTAAGTTTCTCGACCACATGTCCAATAGGATTACTAATAAAACGGCTTACATACAAGGCTACAACTGCTAATATCACAAGGGTTAAAATTAAGATAAGTAAATCCGCCTTTAAGATAGTTTTTGTATCAGCGCCAACTTCCGCTGCTTCAAAATTTGCTGCCATTTTCCAGCCTGTACGCGGTGAGGTAAAAAAGGCTATGTATTTATCAACGCCATTATATTTATATTTAAAAAATCCAGAATTCTCTTTAAGCATTTTCTGCGCAAAATCATATTTGGCAAAGGATTGTCCCAGCAATTTCGGATCTTTATGAGCTATCACCGTACCCTTTTGGTCAATGGCAAAAAGGTATCCGGTCTTACCCACTTTTATCTCCTTAATGGAAT
The DNA here is from genome assembly GCF_001950255.1 of Carboxydothermus pertinax. Taxonomy (NCBI): domain Bacteria; kingdom Bacillati; phylum Bacillota; class Clostridia; order Thermoanaerobacterales; family Thermoanaerobacteraceae; genus Carboxydothermus; species Carboxydothermus pertinax. The sequence goes on along the minus strand of NZ_BDJK01000015.1, from coordinate 73,072 downwards.
TATTAAAGTGGTCCAAGGAAATATCGGCTGCTACTACGCCTACCGGTTTTCCATTTTTTTCAACCAACCGGGCTACGGTAACCACCGTCTTTCCGGTAAAAGCGTCTTGATACGGCTCGGTCCAAATAGCTTTTCCAGGAGAAGATAGCGCCTGTTGATACCACGGACGCTTTCTGGGATCATATCCCGGCGGTAACTGCTGCTTGGGATAAAGGTAAATTTCACCGCGCACCGTACCTATGTAAATTGACATTATAGCCGGATTATTTTTTAAAGTATTTTCTAGTGTCTTACCAAACCATTGGGCACATCCCGGTATATCGTAGAAATTTTCGGCATTGTCTTCCTGGGCTAAAGTTTCCACAGTCCGCTGGATTCCTTCCAGAAAATGATCAATCGCCACATCGCCAAGTTTTGCCGTATCCATGGCCGTATTTTTTAATTTATTAAACAAGACCCTTTGCGCTTCCCAGTAATTAAATGCTGTCGTCACCAGTAACGGTACGGCTACCATTAAAAGAAGTATGAGAAAAATTTTTACCTTTAAGGAGTTTAAACGCATACTCTTCCCCCCGGTTCTAAATGTTTAACATTTTTAGGCAATTTCAATCATGCCCGGATTATTACATCTTTTTCTCTTCCCGCAAAACCTGCCATTGTTCCTGCACTAAATTTACTAATTTTTTGGGTAACAAATTTTTATTTTGTATTAAATAACTAAACCATTTCGCTGCCTTTTCATAATCTTTTAACCTTCGACTTAATTCCGCAATTAAATAAGCTAAGGTAAAGCTTTCGGTTGAGTTCAATTCGGTGGTAAAAGCTTTTTCATAATAGTTTACAGCATAACGTAAATATTTTTCCTCATTTTCTTGCTCGCCATTTAGGCGATACACACAGGCAAGATTATGGCAAAGACGGCCTAAAGTGCTATCTTTTTCTTTTTTAAATAAGGCACATTTTAAAGCTTGGCCATAGGATTTTACTGCTAAGGTAAAATCCCTCTCCCCCCAAAAGTTATCCGGTAGAAGATTTTTGGCCAGTTCTTTTTTTAATTCCTCCTGTTCATTTTTCCGGACCGCTTTAAATTCTTCGGTAAACGCATAAAAACATTGGGGACAAATATTAACTTTGTAATAAAGCGGGTTTAATCCAGTGTAGCGCATACATAAATCAGCATCCATGCCCGCCGGACGTAACGCCGAAGTCATCACCTTCAAAGTTTTATATTCACTGCCACAAAGCGGACATTGAATGGTTTTGGCATAAAGACCCTGCGTCAATGCTATCACTCCACTTCTTTTACAAATCCTTTTCTCCTGTTAAAAATACTTGATATTCAGTCTCTTTAAATATTTTTTGGAATCTACCAATCTTTACTACAACCCCAGGGTAGACTTTTTTAAGCTTAACCGTACCGTTTTTGCCAACAATAATTTCCATCCCTGTACCAATAGGTGCACCCACTTCATCAAGCGCCACTGCTTTGCCAGCCGTTAGTACTCCTCCTACTACTGAAGTCCCGCTTTCACCAAAAACTACTCCGGAAGCATTAACCACGCACTGATAAAGGGATTTACCGTTTAAAATAAAATCTCCATAAACGTTAAATCTGGCGTTCTGGCCGGAATACACAGTAAGCTTATAGGGAGTAGAAGCAAACATCTTTTCTTCCGTTTGAAAATATTTACCGCCTTCGGTGAGAACATGCCACCAGAGATTTATTTTTTGCTGTAAAATATGCGCCGGTACGGTTTCGGAAATGGTCCGTAACAAAGCACTAACAATTTTCTCAATTGTAGTAACCTTTTCCAATCCTTCGCTCCAAAATGCTTCCATTTCCGGCTTACACTCAACTAATCTCTGGTAAGCCTTTTTAAGTTTTTCCAGCTGTAATCTTAACTCATCTGGTTTTTTATAAAGTAGTTGTAAAATCCTAAATAAAGTAACCGGAGTATCTTTGAGATTTGGTAAAAGCTGAGCGATTAAAAGGATTAATGGGTTTAAATTTTCAACCAGGTCGCTCACGACTGCATTTACTTTTGAAGCTAACATCGGTCTTAGACCGACCGTTATTTCCGAATTGATAATATTTTTCCGGGCGATAAACGACTCACCAGCATAAATTTTGGCCGATTCTACCGAACCGAAAACCTCGACCGACCCTTCAGCTTTAATTAACACATTTTCCCGGACATTGCCGTTAACCTTGATACTACCAATAAACTGGTAGTTACCAGTTTTATAAAAAAGGTCGCCATCTAACTGAAGTAAATTCTGTACATCAAAGCCAGCGTTACCTATACGCACCGGTAAGCCATTTATAGTCGCAATTACTTTATCGTCTTTTATCTCCGCTCCCTTATGCACCTTTAATTTCAGCGGAACATACGCTGGGGCTTTTATTGGCTTACCGAAAATATCAACCCCATTTTTCCCCGGTTTTCCCCTTCTCACTTCCGCTAAGACCTGCCCTTTTGTTACTTGCGGAAGCGATTTAAAATAATATACCCGGTGCCCGAGCTTATCCATGGAGTACTTGACATCATCGCTTTCAAAGTAGGTGATCAACTCATCAGGAACTGGAGGCACTGGCTCAATCCCCCGGGCAACAAGAATAAATTCTCCCGGATGGTCTAAAACAAGAGGTAAATTTTCTTCAATTATACCATAAATTATTCCTTTTGCTTTTAAAAATTCTTTTAACTCTTCCAGCGAAGGAAATGCTCCCTCCTCCGTCTGCGTAAGAGGTGAAAATTTTAAATACGCTTCCAGATTATTGTTGGAAACCTTTACCTCCCAATAACTTCCGGTGCTGGAGTCAGTCACCGCCCCCACCCCTTTTTTAAGAGAAATTAAAAAACCTCCTGCCAGAGGAGGTCTATATCCTTTGGCAGCTGGCTAGCATGGCAGACAACCTGCTTTAGCCCCTTTAGCTTTGCGCCCCCGGCTTTCGCCGGGTTTGCCTTTAACTTTTTCTCCCTTTAAATTTTACTTAAACGTTCCCTGGGTGAAAGAATTTGGTTTATTCTTACGCCAAAATTCTCCCCTACTACCACTATTTCTCCCCGCGCTACAAGAGTACCGTTTACCAAAACTTCTACATCTTCATCCAACAGCCGGTCTAAGTCGATAATTGCCCCCGGCCCTAAGCTTAAAATTTCTTTAATTGGCCGTCGAGTGCGTCCTAGCACTACTTCCACTTTGAGTGGAATATCTAAAATTAATTCTAATTTTTCATCGGAAGGCAAATTAAGGTACTCCTCGTTCCCGTGCTTATCTTTCCCTTCCACCCTTTCTTTTGATTCTTTAACCGACTCACGATACTCAACGGTCGGTTCGGGCTCCATACCCCCATAAAGCTTATCTAACAGCATTTTGGCCACTTCTTTGGCAGTTGCCGGCTCCATAATCTGCATTATTTCGGTATCAATTAAATCCTCAATTTGCATTTTAAAATAGATAACTACTATTTCCTTACCGCCAAAGGGCTCGTAAATATCCCTTTCCCGAGAATTTACCATTTGCGATTTTGGAGGGGAAATGTTAATTTTACGCTTGAAAATCTCCGAAAGGGCGGTGGCACTGCTGGCAATCATTTGGTTCATAGCTTCTCTTGCTGCACTTTGTTCTAGTTCAGTTATTTCCCCGGTCTGGGTACCATCGCCCCCCATCATCAAATTGGCAATTACTCCCACTTCATGCTCTTTAATGATTAAAATATTTTTTCCAGTAAGGCCTTCGGTAAATTCTACTTCAATAACCATGTACGGCTCGAGAAAATTAGCAAAAAACTCCTTTTCGTTACTAACCTCCACTCTTGGACTGGTAATGGTTACTTTACGCCCTACCAGCTGAGACAGGGAAGTAGCCGCTGAGCCCATGGAAATATTTCCTACTTCGCCTAAAGCATCTTTTTCTTCCGCCGTTAAAACCTCGGCACTGCCTTGACTTTCACTTTCCTGGGACTCGCCCACAGTTCCCTTAAGTAGCGCATCAATCTCTTCTTGGCTTAAAAATTGGTTATCCATCGGCTTCATCCCTTTCTGTAATCCTGGTAATCTGGCAGCAAAGCTTATCGTCCAAACGGCCAGGCTGAACTTTAAATAACGCTTGGTCCTCAATCAAAAGCTCTAATTCTTCATCCAACCTTTTATTTAAAACAATAATATCTCCTGGCTCAACCTTTAAAAAATCCCGCACTCTAAGATCCGTTTCGCCTAAAACAGCAGTAATCATAAGCTCGCTTTGAGCTAAAAAGTTTTCCATATGCCGGGCAAAGGCTTCCCGGTCCGCATCAGCTGCATGCGAAAACCAGTAACTGGCAGATAACTTCGCTAAAAGTGGGTCAAGAACTTCAAAGGGCAGGCACAAGTTTATAAGCCCTTTGTTGTTTAAGATTTCCGTGGTAAAGGTTATTATTGCTACTATTTCGTTAGGAGATAAAACCTGGTGAAGCCGCGGGTTGTTTTCCATCGATTCAATCTCTGGCTCTACCTGGATAATGTCCATCCAAGACTGGGTCAAATTTTCCAATAAACGATAGTTTAATTTTTTCACCACTGCTAGTTCGATATCCGTAAGTTCCCGTATCTCTGGCGGCATATCGCCGCTGCCACCAAATAAAAGGCTGATAATGGGAAAAATAAATTGTAGATTGGTTTCCATCACCATACTTCCCTTTAAAGGATGCAGGCGAAAAGTTGTAATTAAAGTCGGGGTCGGCACTGAAACCAAAAAATCTTCATACGTGGCCTGGTCTACCGAGGCAACCTTAACCGATATGTTTGTGCGAAGATACCCGGTAAGAAAGTTAGATATAAGCCGGGCATAGTTATCATGGATTAGGTGTAAAGTCCGCAGGTTTTCCTTGGAAAATTTATTGGGTCTTCGAAAATCGTACTTTCGGTACCGCACCTCTTCCTTTTTTTCTTGGGTAATTTTTTCAATATTCCCGGAAGCCAGGGCCGCAATTAAAGAATCTATCTCCTCCTGGGACAAAACTTCTTTGCTCTCATTTAGCTCAGGCAACTGAATCCCGCCTTTCGCCTTATCTCTTTAAAGTTTTTTCAAAAGCTTGCAGAATTCGATCTTGCTGAAAAGGCTTTACAATAAAATCCATCGCCCCGGCTTGAATTGCCTCCATAACTAAGGCTTGCTGCCCCATAGCGCTACACATGATGATTTTGGCGTTAGGATCAATTTTTTTAATTTCGCGGACAGCCTGGATACCATCCATTTCAGGCATGGTAATGTCCATGGTTACGACATCAGGCTTAAGCTGCTTGTACATTTCCACAGCCTGAGCACCATTTTCAGCCTCACCCACAATCTCATAACCGTTTTTTACCAGGATATTTTTAATCATCATCCGCATAAAAGCCGCATCATCCACAATTAACACTTTTGCCGACATTCCTTTCCCTCCTGATTTTTAAGTTAAATCCCTAAAGCTGAAAAAATTTTTTGCAATGAACCTGGTTTGGGTACATAGAAAAAATGACCCTTGATTTTTTCACCCTTTTCAATTAAATTGGTATCTATTACCAAAACCTGTTCATCAAAAACTCCCGAGGCTATAAGCCCGGTGGTAAGGGTTGCGGCCAGCATATCATAGCTAAAAAGCGGTACTTCCGATATAAAATTTAACCCGGTTAAACTGCCAATAGCCTGCGCAAAAGAACCGGCTAAGATGTTGCAAATTTCTTTTAAGGCAGAAGCGGAAAATTCATCCAGCTCATAACCGCTGGCTTCAACACCGGTTAAAAGTTTTAAGAGCTTGTTGGTACTTTCCTGATTAAAAATAAAAAGAATGTCCCCCGGGGCATCTCCCTTGATGCCAAGGAAAATACAGGAAACCAGCTCTTCAGGACTGCCAATACGCTGGATAATTTCATCAAAACTAATAACCACGGCCTCCGGCACATCCATGTCAATCCTGCGCGCCAGAAACTCCGCTAAGGCTGTAGCCGCATTTGCTATGCCAATATTGCCTATTTCTTTTAGGGCATCCAGTTTTAAATTATCCTTTTCATTAGCCATCAACCTCCTCCTTTCTTACAATATTTTCCTGTAGTAACACGGTTCCATCCGCATTAACCTGTATTTTTCAGGATTAAAAATTACTTCACTCCCCCCAATAAAAAGGATCCCCTTTGCTACCAAGCTATCGGAAAATTTGCGGTATAAATTGTCCTGAGCTTCCCTGGTAAAATAAATGATAACGTTACGACAAAGAATCACGTTATAATCATGATCAAAGCTGTCCTTTAAAAGATTTTGCTGCTTAAAATTTACTTTGCGCCGTAGATTTAATTTCACCTGATACTGGTCACCTATTTTATCAAAATATTTAATGCGCCAGGGCTCAGGCACATTTTTTAAAGCATCCTGGCCAAATTTTCCTTCCCTGGCAGCTTTTAAGATGTTTTCGTCCAAATCGGTAGCATCCAGTTTATAGTTTTTCAAGCCTAATTCTTCTAAAAAGATTGCCACAGAATACGGCTCGGCTCCCGTAGAACAGCCAGCGCTCCAAATTTTTATCGAAGTTTTCCCACGCAATTCCGGTAAGTATTTTTCGTACAATTTAAAAAAAATTTTGGGATCTCGAAAAAATTCAGTAACATTTATGGTAAGAGTATCAATAAATTTTTCAAACATTTTGGCATCTTTGTCCATAGCCACAAGAAGATTGTTAAAATCCCCAAGGCCAGATTTTTCTAAAAAAAGGGTGAGCCGCCTCTGCACCTGGTTTTCCTTATACTGGTTCAAATCCAAACCATATCTTTTATATACCTGGAGTTTAAATTCCGCGAAATTCATTAAATCACCTTTATTATATTTCCAATTATTTTTACAGTAACATTTCCGGTAGAGGTATCTAATATCATCGTCCGGCCCTTATTTCCACCCACTTCTTCTGCTACAAGTTTAAGGCCAAGTCGGTTAATTACCTTTTTACACATAGCAATGTTGCGCTCACCAATGTTCATAATCGTTTGCGCCCCGGGACCAGAAAACATCTGAGCGCCACCTACCATTTTTACCTCTAAAGAGCTTTTTTTAGTTCCATGCTTTTCCATTTCCCTTACCACCAAAGGAATCCCGGTATCCGCAAATTTCTCCGGTTTTATTTGCCCGCTAAACTGCGAACTGTCCGGAAGCATTACATGTAAAAGTGCCCCCAATTTTAAGCGCGGATCAAAAAAGCTTACACCAACACACGACCCCAAACCATAGGTTACTATTTTAACCGGACTGCTGCCGAGCTTGTAATCGGCAATTCCTACTTGTAGTTCCATGGTACTTTTCATTCTTTACCTAACTTATCTCACTTTGCCAAGTTCATTAACCGCTTTGCTCAGCAGCTCATCCTGTACTTTAAGCCCCCGAACGTTGCTTTGTAGATACCGCAAGCTCTCTAAAAGCGCAGGATATTCTCGATTGGGGTCAACGTTGCTTTGTTCTAAAAAGCCCTGTAAAACCAAAGCATTTCCCGGACGTAAGTTGTTTGCGGCTGTTACAAAAAAATTATGACCTTCTTTTTCTAATAAAGCAGGGTTTATAGGTTCGGCAATCCTAAGACGGCCAAAATAACGGGTACGCTCCTTATTATAAATTCGTCCGTCTTTTTCTACATAAAGCTCTTCCGCATCGATTTTTATAGGCCCTTTTTCTCCTAAAAGCAAACTTCCGTCAGGCAAGCATAGATAACCATTTTTGTTTACCTGGAAGTCCCCGGCCCGAGTATATCTCAAACCTCCCCGCGTTTCCACCACAAAAAAACCGTTACCGAAAAGGGCAAAATCTAAGTTCCGACCTGTTGAGACAAACTTCCCAGAAGAAAAGTCCAAATAATTTAAATCGGGATTAACACCGTACTCAAGGCTACCAATAGCGCTACCCGCATAATTAATAACCTTTTCCTCAAAACCAGAATTCACCACTTCATCGGCCCGATACCCGACGGTATTGATGTTGGCGATATTATTGGCAATCGTGTCCAACTGTTTAATGCCCGCTTTCAGGCCGGTAGCAGAAATATAAATTCCCCTAAGCATTAAACGCCAACCCCTTCATTTAATAATTTCCGCAGCTTTTCTAACGCTTTGGAAGCAATTTGGGAAACCCGGGACACGGAGATATCCAGTATGGCAGCGATTTCTTTTAAAGATAATTCTTCAACATAAAATAACTGTAAAATCAGTTGTTCCCTTTCGTTTAACCGTTTAATCGCTTCCCGCAGTTCCTCAAATTCAACTTTTTGTAAATACATATTTTCCGGCGAATATTTTTCATCATCCGCAAGCAGGGAAAAACGGTCAAGAGAACTCTCCGGATCAACCATCTCATCTAAAGATAGGTGATTTTTTAAAGCCATCAAGGTTTTTATTTTTAAAACATCGCTGACGCTTATTCCAAGCTGCTCTGCTATTTTTTCGGCCGGCACCTCTTCACCAATGTTTGTATTCATCAGCATTTCTTCGCTGGTTGTTACTTTTTTTATCTTATCCCACACCGAGCGCGGCAAAAAGTTCTGTTTTCGCAATTCATCGATAATCGCTGCCCGAATCTTTAAGGAAGCATACGATTCAAACTTTACACCGCGGCTCTGGTCAAAGGTTTCTACCGCTTCGATTAAGCCAATAATACCGTAACCTTCAATGTCTTCTCTGTAGAGGTGGGCAGGAAGTTTTAAACTCATTGCCGCCGCCACTTTCCGGACTAACGGTAAATAATACTCCACCAATTCATTTCTCTGTTGCAATGATTTATGCTGGAAGTATTCGGTCCATAAAACGGCCACATCCAAGCTCTCACTTCCCATCGGCCATAGTTCTTCTACTTTTCTGCATTTCTTGAAATACATAAGCAAAGAGGGTATCTTGTTCCTGCCGGGTAATATTTTTGAACTCAATCCCATAATGATAAATACCGCTCGGTATCTTTTCTACGCGTTTAATCTCCCCATCTAATAAAAATTCAATAATTTTCCCTTTTAATTCAACGTAAAACTGTAACTTAAGTAAAGAATTAACCGGCAAAAGTTCAGAAGTTGCTATTTTCATTCCGCCACTACTTAAGTCTACAGACTTTGCTTTTTTCCAATTTAACTCCCCATTGTTATTCAAGAGCGCATAACAAACATCCAGGACTTTTTTATGGCGAACAAAACGGCGCAGTTGAATCCTGTGAATGCTCTCCGGCGTTGGTAGCAACAATTCATAGCCAAAAAAAGGCTTTTGCAATCTGCGGATAATACGCGTTGCAAACTGGTAACGACACCCTTCCTCAACATATTCAATTAAAACTTCCTGCTCGGGATAAAGAAAAAGTAGGGTACCCCGGTCAAAAGGGCCAAGAATCAAGAAGCTTTGTTCTTTAACTTCCTGAACCTGAGCAGGAAAACTTTTTTTTACCGCTAGGTTGGGATAAAGTTCAAGCTTTAAAAATTCGTGCAACATATACCACCTATCCGAATATTCTTAAAAGCTTGGTAAAAAAACCCGCAAAGTTATCATTTTTCTGTTCAGTCAAGGTTTCAGTAGTAAGTTTACGGGCGATCCCTTTGAGATTCTTGGTCACCAAACTATTGGGAAATTTCCAATAACACGGCTTCATCTGCCTTACAGCTTCGGGAAGATTTCGGTCTTCCACAAGAAAGCCAAGTTTTTCCGGGTGAAGATTTAAATATTTATTGGCTGCGAGCAAAATTCGTTCGGCAATTTTTTCTCCTTCTTTTTCATCTCTGACTCGGTTTACAACTAAATAAATTTTTTGGTTAAGCTGATGGCGGGCCAGCATTTTAAGCATAGTGTAGGCGTCGGTAATGGAAGTTGGTTCCGGCGTAATTATTAAAATTACCTCTCTAGCCGCTGCTACAAAACTCATTACTTCCTTATTAATTCCAGCTCCAGTATCAATTAAGATTATATCATAATTTTGGGGAAGATTTTCAATTAGCTGGATAATTTTTTTCCTTTGTTTGACAGTTAACGTTGTTAACTCCAAAAGTCCGGCACCGCCAGATATTAAATCGACATTAGATTTTAAAGGAGTAATTAAATCATTAACCTCTTTTTCGCTATTTAAATAGTCAAGCAAAGTGCATTGGGGAGTTACTCCAAAAAGAAGTTCCACATTAGCAAGACCCAAGTCCGCATCTAAAATTAAGACTTTTTTAGCAAGGTCTGCCAAGGCCAAAGCTAAGTTTGCTACAAAATTGGACTTTCCCACCCCTCCCTTGCCACTGGTTACCGCAATAATCCTCTGGGAAGAAGCGTTTAACCCGTTTTCGCTCTTATTTTTAATTAAACCAAAAGCTTGCTGATACATTTCTACCACCCCTTCCACACCTGTTCCACGATAAGCTCAGGGGTAGCAACTATTAAATCATCGGGAACATTTTGCCCAACACCTAAATAAGCAATCGGTTTTTGAAATTTGACGATTAAATTGATTAATACCCCAAACCGTTCGGTTTCATCAAGCTTTGTAATAATAAATTTATTAAAGCCACAAGGGGAAAAATCTTTGGCAATTTTTTCCGCATCTTCCGGCTTTGATGTGGCACTGATTACCAGATAAATATCTTTATCCTTTTTTACTGCTTCTAAAAAGGCGGCCAACTCTTGGATTTGACTTTGTTTTTTGGAAGGACGGCCGGCGGTATCAATAAATATTGTTTCACCTTCATTTTGTTTCTGCACTGCCCGCCAGAGTTCCATAGGAGAACTTGCTACTTTCACCGTCGAGCCCAGGTATTTGCCGTAAATTTTCAGTTGCTCTACCGCACCTACCCGAAAAGTGTCTAAAGTAATAAAACGGACAGGTTTTTCTTCATGGATTGCTAAACGCCCGGCAATTTTGGCTAAAGTTGTGGTTTTGCCAACACCCGTGGGTCCTATTAATGCTTTTAAGGGAAAATCTTTGAAGTCGCTGTAATACGGTTTAAGTAATTTTAGCAAATACTGTCTTACCATTTCTTCGCCTTCTGCCTCATCGGGAGATACTTCCTCTAAAACATCTTGTAGCTCCAGTAAAATTTGTTCCACAATATCCGGAGCAAGCTCAAGTTTTAATAAACGTTCCCGCCAAAGGGCAAAATTACCGGCCTCAGTTCCGGTAACCCTTGCTAAATCTTTCACCAGTAACTTTAACTCTGCCAGGTCTTTTTTAACTTCAAAGGATTCTTTAAGCCCCTCCCCCTTGGGTTTTGGGGTTTCATCAACTGCTGCCAGCACTTCAAAAACCGGTGGTTTAAAAAAGCCGAGGATTCCCGGTTGTCGCACCGTTCGGCTTTCTAAAATTATTGCCTCCGGCCCTAAATCAAACTTTATCATCTGAAGTGCTTCCGCCATATCCTTTGCCGTGTACTTTTTAATTTTCATCTTAACTCACCGTCCCTACGATTTCCACATCAATATCCGGTGGAATTTCATTGATGCTAAGTAAAACCGCCTGGGGATAAAAACGATCCAGCAAGCGCCGCAAAGGTAACCGCACCCTGCTAGAAGTAATGATTATCGGGTTTAATCCCTTCCGTGCAATTTCAGTTAAATTTTGTTTTACTTTTTCAATAAACTGTTCAGTTTTTGCAGTATCCATTAAAGGGTAAATCCCCAGAGAAGTTGGTTGCAAGCTCTCGGCAATTTGCTGTTCCCAGTGGGGAGTTAGGGTCACAGCGTAAAGCTTGCCATCACGTAAATATTGACGTACAATTTGCCGACGAATCTTTTGCCGAACTTGTTCAATTAAATAGTCGGGATCCCGATTCTGGCGAACAGCATCGGCTAAAGCTTCTAAAATACTGGTTAAATCCCGGATAGAAACATTTTCTTTTAAAAGGCTTTGCAGCACTTTTTGGATTTCGCCAATGCTCAAAAGTTCTGGATAAACCTCATCAACCACTGCCGGTTGCGATTGTTTTAAGGTATCTAAAAGTTCTTTTACCTCCTGACGTCCTAAAATATCCGCAGCATTTTTCTTAATAAATTCGGTAAGGTGGGTTACCAATACCGCTGAAGGTTCAATGACGGTAAATCCTTCCAGCTCTAAGTTTGCTTTTTGATTTTCTCGTACCCACCAGGCCTCTAAACCAAACGCCGGCTCTTTAGTAGGAATACCCTGTTCAGGAGTTTTTTCTCCCGTAGGGTCTAAAACTAACACATACCCCGGTAGCAACTCTCCTTTTTCAGCTTCTGCCCCTCGCAGTTTAAAAACGTATTGATTGGGCGGTAGTTGCAAATTATCCCGAATTCTAATAGGCCGAACGTAAAGCCCCATTTCAATCGCTAGCTGTCTTCGTACAGCAGCAAGCCTTCCTAACAAATCTCCCCCCTGGGTTTCATCGGTTAAGGTAATTAAGTTATAACCAATTTCGATTTCCAGAGGATCTATATTAAAATAGCTTAGAACATTTTCCGGTTCCCGTTTCTTTGGTACTTCCACCGGTTGCAGAGCTTTCTCTTTTACCTGTCCGGTATAACGAACCGCCAGGTAGCCCCCGTAACCTAAAATCCCCGCTAACGAAATAAACAAAAAATTCGGCATCGCAGGGATTAACCCTAAGAAAAAGATGATGAACGCAGCCATGATCAGGACCTTAGGAAAACCCCCAATTTGCTTGGTAAATTCGCGGCCGAAATTTTCTTCTGCCGAAGCCCTGGTCACTAAGATACCGGTAGCCGTAGAAATTAACAAAGCCGGTATTTGGCTTACCAGACCATCACCAATGGTAAGCACAGTATAGGTTTGCAGGGCTTGTAATACTGACATTTTTAACTGCAAAACACCAATAATAAAACCACCTATGATGTTTATCAATAAAATAACTATCCCCGCAATAGCATCTCCGCGCACAAATTTGCTGGCACCATCCATAGCACCAAAAAAATCCGCTTCCCGCTGGAGCTTACGCCGTTTTTGCCGGGCTTCCTGTTCGGTGATTAACCCTGCGTTAAATTCCGCATCAATGGCCATTTGCTTACCCGGCATGGCATCTAAAGTAAAACGAGCCGCCACTTCCGCCACCCGGCCAGAGCCGTTGGTTATGACTACAAATTGAATAACCGTAATAATTAAGAAAACCACAAAACCAACCACATAGCTACCACCTACCACAAAGCTGCCAAAAGCCTGAATTACCTGTCCGGCTGCCGCCTGGCTTAAAATAAGGCGAGTGGAAGAAATGTTTAATGCCAGGCGATATAACGTCATCACGAGCAATAGTGTGGGGAAAATAGAAAACTGGAGCGGTTCGGTGGTAAACAAAGTTATAAGTAAAATTACCAAGGAAAAAGTAATGCTAAAAACCAATAAAATATCCAACATAAAGGGAGGTAAAGGGATAATAATTAAGACCAAAGTTAAGATTACAAACCCCGCCACTACTAAATCATAATTATTTCGTAAAAAAGAATTTCCTTTAGAAGTAGGAGCCATTATCTCACCAACTTATCCGTTTCTTTTTTTTACGGTAGACTAAAGCTATGATTTCCGCCACAGCATTGTAAAGCTCTACGGGAATTTCCTCGCCTACTTCACAGTTTTTATATAAAAACCGGGCAACCTCAACGTTTTCCACAATTTCCACCTGATGGGCCCGGGCTATTTCCTTAATCTTTTCCGCCAAAAAACCGGCTCCTTTAGCTACCACTTTAGGAGCCGCCATTTTGCCTCGTTCGTATTTTAAAGCAACGGCCAAATGCACCGGGTTTGTAATGACAACGGTGGCTTTAGGGACCTCCCGGGCTATTTGGTTTAAGGCAATTTGACGCTGGCGCTCGCGCAGCCGGGCTTTAATTAAGGGATCCCCTTCAGTTTGGCGGTATTCCTCTTTTACTTCTTGTTTAGTCATTTTTAGAGATTGATAATATTCCCGTCGTTGATACCAGTAGTCGGCTATTCCAAACAAAAACAGCACCAGGAGCGTATCAAGGGCCATTTTTTTTGTTAAACTAAAATAGCCATTAAAATATTCTGCCGGCGCTTGCCCGATAGTTTGAAAGATAAGCGGCAAATTATTTTTAACCCGCAAGAATATAACCACCACTAAAAGGCTAAATTTGAAAAAGTTTTTGGCAAGTTCAACTAAATTTCTCCGACTAAAAATCCTACCAATACCAGCGACCGGATTTATTCTTTCCCAACTTGGCTTTAACGGCTCCGAAGTCAAGATAAATCCCACTTGCACTAAATTTAAAACTATTCCCACTATCAGCGCCAAAAGGAAAAACGGTAAAACAATTTTAAAACTCCAGAGAAAATAATCCAGCAATAATCTTCGAGTAGAAGTAGGGGTTAGATTTAAAAACAGATTACCAAAAATGCTGCGGCTTAGCAGGTAAAACTGTTGATAAAGATTTGGTCCTAACAAAAGTAAGAGTAAAAAGGTAATTAAAAACATTACGGCAAAATTTAGTTCCTGGCTTTTAAAAACCTGTCCACGGCGCCTGGCCTCGGCTATCCGGCGGGGAGTTGCTTCTTCCGTACGCTGGTCTTTCTGTTCATCCGCCATAGCCTATTCCCCTTACGAATTGCAAAAGATTTTTCTCAGTTAATTCTAAAAAAATTCCGGTAAAATAAGAAATTCCCGGAAGCAAAAGCCATAAGGTAAAAAGGGCTAAGAGAATTTTTAAACCAAAACTTAACATAAACACATTCATTTGCGGAGCCGTTCGCGCCAATATCCCTAAAGCTAAATCAGAAATAACCATCACCATTATAAAAGGAATCGCTACTTCCAAAGCCACTAACATAACTAAAGCAAAGATTTTAAGGAGAAACTCGGCTAAACTCACATCCGGTATAAATTTCCCAGGTGGAATAAACTGATAACTTATCGCTAAAAAAGTGAGAAGCCGATGGTGGCCATTGGCTATTAAATAATTTAATATTCCGTATAAGTACAAAAAATTTGCCAGCAAACCAGCATTTATTTGGGTAAAAGGGTCAAATAGTGTTGCTGCACTTAATCCGGAGGTTAGATCCAGATATTGTCCAGCAGTAAGGTACAAATTAGCAAATAACAAAGTAATAAATCCAAGCAACAGCCCAATCAAGCTTTCAGATATAAGTAGAGGGAAAAAATTTGCTTGAACATTAATTGTAGCAAACTTTCCATAAAGCACCGGTAATAGTAGATATGCCAAAATCAAAGTAAAAAAGGCTTTCACTGCCGCTGGTAATCCCCGTAACGGAAATATTAATGGGGATATGCCAATAAAACCTGCTAATCTTGCAGTAATTATAAGTAAAATAAGCCATTGTTTCATCGAAAGCTAACTCCTAAAAACGAACTTTAGCCATTTCTTGAAACATCTGTCCTGTAAAATCCACCATTAAATTTAGCATCCAGCCGCTTAAGAGTAAAAGCGTTAAAAACACGGCAATTAATTTAGGAACAAAAGTTAAAGTTTGTTCTTGAATTTGCGTTGCCGCTTGAAAAATTCCTATAACAAGACCTACCACTAACGAAACAATTAAAGGTGGGCCAACCAAAAGCATTAAAACCGTAAAGCTTTTTTGGGCTAAATGGATAAAATACGATGATGCCATCCTTTCCCTTCTTTCCTGCCGGTTTTACGAAAAACTAGTCACCAAGCTTTTAACAACTAAATACCAACCATCAGCCAAAACAAAAAGTAAAAGTTTAAACGGTAAAGCTACCAGCATTGGCGGAATCATAAACATTCCCATCGACATTAAAATACTGGCGACAACCATGTCTATTATTAAAAAAGGGATAAATAGCATAAATCCCATTTGAAAAGCTGTTTTTAGTTCACTGATGATAAACGCCGGAACCACCACGGTAAACGGTACATCATCTTTGGTTCGGGGACGTGGCAATTTGGCCAAGTCGATAAAAAGGGCTAAATCTTTTTCCCGGGTTTGTTTTAACATAAAATCTTTAAGAGGAGCTTCCGCCGCCCGAATAGCTTGTTCCTGGGAAATTTTGTTGTTTAAATAAGGCTGGATTGCCTGCTGGTTAATCTGATTTATCACCGGAGACATTATAAAAATTGTTAAAAACACTGCAAGTCCAATTAAAACCTGATTAGGTGGCGCTTGCTGCGTTCCTAAGGCATTTCTCAGTAGTGACAGCACCACCACAATCCGGGTAAAGGAAGTCATCAGAAGCAAAAAGGCCGGAACTAAAGCTAAGATCGTCAGTAGTACCAATAGCTTTACAGAATTCACCACTTCCTGGGGTGAACCCTGACCGTTAATATTAAGTTGGATATTGGGGATAGTAAGCGGTTCTGCCCAAGCACTGGAAGTTAAGAAACTGATTAGAATTAGTAATAAAAACCCAATTAGTCCCAACTTTTTAATTTTTTCTGCCACTTTTTATCTGCCCCACAACTTCATTTATTTTTTTGCTTAAGTGTATATCAAAAGTACCGGCTATTCCGGGAATTTCTTCGGGCTCTTTATCATAAACATCAATAAGGGAAACGTTTTCCTCACCAAATCCTGCCAAATAATATTTCCCGTTAACTTTTAAAAGAACAACTCCTGATTTCGGCGAAAGCAACAAGCGATCTAAGATCTCAATATAACGGCTTTTATAACCAATACGGTAGTTTTTTACGTAACGAGCTAAAAAAAACAAACCGGCAATTATTATAAACAGTACCAAAAGCGACCATAAAGCCTGTCCAAAATAACTATCCAATTTTTTTCGCCTCTTTCCCGGCATCTTCTTCAGAATACCCGGTTATCCTCACCCCGTACATTTCATTTATAACCACCACTTCCCCCACCGCAAATCTACGGTCGTCAATAAAAAGATCGATTAAATCGCCAATACTTTTATCTAACTCTAACACATCTCCTTCTTTTAAAGCCAATAGCTGGCGCACGGTCAGTTCAGTAGTACCCATACGGGCGACGATATCCATTTTAATATCATTTAAAACGGTTATGGGTAATTTTGCCCGCCTTACTACCGCCGGTTCTAAGGGTAAAAATTCGGGTTTACGGTAGGTAGGAACATCTTCGGAAATTTTTTTTATAAATTCGTCCACATCGCGGATACCCAAAAAACTACCTCCCCTATTGAATAATGAAATCACTAAAATACACATTAACAATGGTAATTTTATCAGCTTTTTTCTGTACCTTTTTGTTGAGTTCTGCAGCAGTATCCTGTAAAACTTTTAACATTTCCCCTTTTAACTTATCGCTGGAATTATCACCAATTAAATCTGTAGATTTTTTACTTCTTAAAAAAGATATCACCCTGTCTTTAAAGACGACACTTTTTTCATCAAAAACTTTTGTAGCCGATTCCCCTTGCCCTTCAATTTCTACATTAACTCCAACCCGTAAATACCGCGGAGTATCTTCGTCTGCCAAATTCACCACTATGTCCCCTAACTTAGCAATAACTGTTGGGGTCGGGGGCGGCTCTTTGGCCGCCGCCCCGGAATTTTTACCAAATAAAAAGTAAGCTCCACCTAAACCCGCTAACACCGCAACTATCGCTACGATGACAATTAGCAAAATTGTTTTCCCCTTGGCCACTTTTATTTTCACCTCAAATCTTAGCGCTTAATATCTAAAAGTTCCTGTAACATTTGGTCGGAGGTAGTTATCACCCGGGCATTGGCTTGATACCCCCTTTGGGTAACGATCATTTCCGTAAATTCACTGGCCAAGTCCACGTTGGACATTTCTAAAAAACCGGAAGCGAGTGTACCAAGTCCAGATTGCCCCGGAGCTTGAGGTTGAGCAAATGAGCTTGAAGTATTAGTTGTTGTTCTGTAAACATTTTGACCCACTCGTTCTAAAGTTTCAGGATTTTTAAAGTTCATTAAACCAATCTGATTAGAAGTATCTGTCGTCCCATTGGCATAAATCAATTCAATGGTACCATCGTTTTTAATATTCAAGGTTACCACTTGATCGGGATTGTTTATTTGGATATCACCGCCATTAACCTTCTGAACCCGGTAGCCATGACTATTAATTAAATAGCCATTTTTATCAATATAGAAAACACCTTCCCGGGAATAATAGGTCATATTAGTAGTAGGATCTTTTAAAACAAAAAAGCCATTACCTTGGATCGCAACATCTAAAGGACGCCCTGTAGCCTTTAGTCCCCCCTGGGTAAAAATTGTGTCAATACCAGAAACAGCAACTCCAAGACCCACATACGCCGGATATACACCTGTTTGACCAGCTTTTTGATATAATAAATCTTCAAAGTTCACCCGATTAGATTTAAAGCCAATAGTATTCACATTGGAAATGTTATTTGCAATTACATCCATTCTGGTTTGGTGGCTTCTTAATCCCGAAACCCCTGAATAAAGAGACCGAATCATTTTTATACCCCCTAAAGTTTTAGTTATTTTCCGCCTCCGTCGTTCAGCGGTGAGGGCCTCCTTGCGGTCCAGCCCTTTTACTTAAGTAAAATAGCACTATCAATATTAGTTACTATTTGTTCATCTAACTGGGTAGTTTTAGAAACGGTAATTACTGTTTTATTAACAGCCGACGCTATGATCGCTAAATCACCGTAAACAACCAAACTGTTTTTAGCCCCTTTGCTTTTTGCCTGGTCTAATGCCCGGGATATTTTTTGTAAGTCCTCCTGACTCAAGTTTATACCCCGTTCGCTTAAACGTTTTTCCGCGTGAGCCGATAACTTTAACTTTTTCTCAGTCTTCTGCAAAAGCTGTTCAAAGCTTAGTGTCACAGTTGTTGCTGGCTTGATATTAGAATTAGGCTGAGACGTTACCGTTATTAACTCCTGAATCTTCCCAACTTGACTCATCTTACTTCACCTCAATAACCGCAGCCGGGTCATATTCTTGATCATTGACCACCAAGGTCACCCGTCCCCCAGACCAACGTACTGCGCTAACCAACCCTTCCACCAGGCTGTTTCCATTTCCAGCAATTTTCACTGTTTTACCAATTAAGCTTGCTGCCTGGGCTTTTTGTTCAAACTGCAGCAATTGATTTAACGCATCGGCTAGGTTTGCTAGCTGTTCGAGCATACCAAATTGAGCAAGCTCGGCAATAAACTCAGTACCGTTAGCCGGATTTAAAGGATCCTGATACTGAAGCTGCGCCAGGAAAATTTTTAAAAATGCATCTTTATCCATATTAAGCTTAGAAGTTGAAGAATTTGTAGTTGCCACTTGAGAGGTTACACTTGAAACTTCACCAATCACCCAAACACCTCCTTAAATTAAGTAGTTTAAACCTGTAACTCTTTCCTGCCATCCCGCTATCTCAAATATAGGCTCGTCTATTACGTTTTGAAAACGGGAAGGTTTAAGAGGAACTCTTTGGTGCTGAGAATTGCCAGGGTTTCCTTTTGAACTTTGCTGTTCAAAGCCAACAACGTAACCTGTTAGCTCTAAATTATGTTTTTGTAAAGCTGTAGCTAAGTCTTTAGCTAAATTTTGGAGATAGTTTGCTGCATCGCTTGATGTAACTTTTAAAGCTATATCCACATTGTTTGCCAAAAGCTTTACTTCTACTTTTACTTCCCCAAATTCTTCCGGATAAAGCTTTAAAACAGCCGCGGTCTTTTCTTTGGTTTGTACGGTTTTTTGTACAAGTGCCACGATTTTTTCGGAAAAAGCCGGATAATCAATTTTATTTTGATTCTGGCATTGGTTAAAATTTTTAGCAAAATCCAGCGGTTCTTTAATAAAAACATAAGATTGTGTAGTTTCAGTTGGCGCAGCTTGTGTAACTTCCTTGGGAATGTTTTTAGCTACGTTTATCTCTTTTTCTGGCTCTTTTCTTTCCGCTACCAGAGATGTACCAATCTTTGACACCTTCAAAGTTAACTCCGCTGGTTCTACCCCGGAAATATTTCCCTTCACCGGATTGTTACTGGCCAATGCTTTTGCCGCTATCGGGATCTTTTGGAGAATGTTTGCACCATTTTCTGGCATGACTTCCTTGGGAATGTTTTTAGTTAAGTTTATCTCTTTTTCTGGCTCTTCTCTTTCCGCTACCAGAGATGTACCAATCTTTGACACCTTCAAAGTTAACTCCGCTGGTTCTACCCCGGAAATATTTCCCTTCACCGGATTGTTACTGGCCAATGCTTTTGCCGCTTCCGGGGTCTTTTGGAGAATGTTTGCACCATTTTCTGGCATGACTTCTTTAGGAATGTTTTTAGTTAAGTTTATCTCTTTTTCTGGCTCTTTTCTTTCCGCTACCAGAGATATGCTAATCTTATCCAAATACCTGCTATTTTTCTCTTCAATTACTCTCGCTGCTGCAACAACCACATCTTGAGAAATTTCCTTCCCACCATCATTTCCTGCAAGTTCTCTACCCACTACTCCATCAACAGTTTTTGGTATTAAGTAAGAACCAAACCAAGGAAGCACAAAATTTAATTCCGTTGCGAGTGACTCAACTTCTTGCTCTACGGTTTTTTGCTGATCCTCTTGAGGCTTTATAACATTATTCTCTGGCTCACTCATTTTTAAAGAAAAATCAGCAGTAAATGCATTGCCTTTTAAAAGAATTTCAGAAAAAACCTTTTCAAAGGTATCATCTATAACAGTTAAAATATCCATTAGAGAATCCGGAATTGACTTTTGGTCTGGTGCCAAAGCAACCCCATTTACTTTCACCCTTCTCACCTCCTTTCTAAGTTAATGGTCTTAAAATTCTAATTTTTCCTTCTTTGAAAACTTATTAAGGACAATTCATCTAAAACAGCTTGAGTTTTGCGGCCAACCTCTTCCCGATATAATGCAAAGGCTTTATCCCGCAGGATTTCTAACTTTTTATGTTCAATTTTTTTGGCGATATACTGTTCCTTAGCTTTTTCCTGTTCAAAAAGAAGTCTATCTTTTTCTTTTTCTAAAAACCATTTTTCTGTAGCAAGGTATTCCAAACGCTCTAACTGGTGTTCCCTAAATAAAAGGTCATTTATTTTTAATTCATGGGAAATAGCGGCATCGATATTTTTAATTTTTTCTTCCTGACGTTTTACCGCCTGGATTTTTTCCTGAAAAATTCGCTTATGCTCATCAGCTTCTATGGCGCGCACTTTTTCAACCTTTGCCATACGGAAAGAAAACTTCGGCATCGTTTATACCTCCGCAAAATTACTAAGTTCTTCCTTGGTTTTTTCAAAACTTACCCCTTCATCCTGTCTTTGCCTGAGAAAAGCATTAAGGGTCGGCATTAATTTTATTGCCTGGTCTAAAGTTGGATTAGTCCCAGGTTTATAAGCACCAATTAAGATTAAATCTTCATTTTGCCGGTAAACGTCAAGAAGTTCTCTTATCCGCAAGGCTTGTTGCCAGTGTTCGCCACTTACCAAATCCGGCATTAAACGGCTGTTACTGGCTAAAATGTCAATTGCCGGAAAATGTCCCTTTCCCGCTAACTGGCGGCTTAAAACTATATGGCCATCCAAAAGGCCCCTTACCGCATCAGCAATTGGTTCATTAAAATCATCCCCTTCAACCAGAACTGTGTAAAAGGCGGTGATAGAGCCTTTGGCATCGTTTCCCGCTCTTTCTACCAGTTTGGGAAGGAGAGCAAATACCGACGGGGTATATCCCCGTGATGAAGGCGGTTCACCGGCTGCAAGCCCCACCTCTCTTTGGGCCATAGCAAAACGGGTAAGGGAGTCCATCATTAAAAGAACTTTTTTTCCCTGATCTCTAAAATATTCAGCAATAGCTGTAGCCACAAAAGCTCCTTTTAAACGAAATAAAGCAGGCTGCTCGGAAGTTGCCACCACCAGAACTGACTTTTTAAGCCCTTCACCCAAATCTTTTTCTATAAAGTCTAGAACTTCCCGCCCCCGTTCACCAATCAGCGCAATTACGTTAACATCAGCTTCGGCATAACGGGCGATCATCCCCAGAAGGGTACTTTTTCCTACACCGCTTCCCGCAAAGATACCCAATCTTTGCCCTTCGCCGCAGGTTAAAAGCCCATCGATTGCCTTAATTCCAGTAGCAAACTTTGCAGAAATCCGCTTACGCGTTAGCGGGTTTGGCGGCATGCGGTCAATGGGATACCTTCGCCCATAAACTTTCTGTTCATTTAACGGACGACCCAGCCCATCTAAAATTTTTCCTAAAAGAGAAGGTCCTACGGTAATTTGAAGAGGTCTTCCTAACGGGCGGACCAAGCTTCCAAGGCTTACCCCGGTAATATCACCTAAAGGCATCAACACAGCATTATCCTCTTTAAAACCAACTACTTCCGCTAATACTTTGTCACCGCCGGTAAATATTTCAACGGTCTCACCAATCGAAACTTTAAGTCCAACCGCTTCCACCGTTAGCCCAATAACCTTGTGCACAACACCCCAGGGTTTTAAAAACTCGTGCCGGTCAATTTCTTGATTTAAAACAGTAAGTTTTTGCCCTATCATCTTAGACTCCGTCTCTAAGCTTTTGAAGAATTTCTTCGGTAAAAACCTTCAAAGAAACTACATAATTTTCTTCCCCTTTTAAGAGTACAGTACCGACCGCGATTTCCGGTTCAGTTAGTAAAATAATTTCATTAAAGGCTCCATTTTGCTCTAAAATATTTTTAATCATTCCGTATTCCTCAGGGTTTACAAATATTGTTGCAAGTTTTTTTTCCTTAAAACGATTAAGGGCTTCTCCCAGCCATTTACGATAAAATAATGTGGTAGCTTCCGGTAATTCCCCTAAAAGTTTTTGCAACGCTGTTTCAACAAAATTAAAGATTTGCGGTTCCAACTCGGCTAAAATCTTTTGCCTTTCCTGCTGGATCTCCAAAATACGTTGTTTTGTTAGTTTTTTAAATACTGCCTGCAACTTTGTCGCTAACTTTTCGTACTCCTTTTGGGCTTTCTGTTGCCCGTCAGCATAGCCCTGATTAAAACCTTCTAAGCGGGCTTTTTCTTTAATGGCCTCTCCCTCTTGTTGTGCCCGGTCAATTATCCTCCGGGCTTCTTCCTTTGCTTTTCCAAGCATTTCATTGGTCTCACTATGCTCTTCGACACTTTCCCGCCCAAACGTTAGCTGGATTTTCCTTACCGGAACTTTGGCGGCTTTTGCCTCTTGCTGAGTTATCTCTTTGGCAATTAAGCTACTTTTAAATAACCAGGGCATCTTCTCCACCTCGGGAAATTATAATTTCTCCCGCTTCTTCTAAGCGACGGATAATGGCCACAATCTTCTGCTGAGCCTGCTCCACATCTCTTAGCCGCACAGGCCCCATATAGGCTAATTCGTCGTTTAACATTTCCGCTGCCCGCTTGGAGAGGTTCTTCATGATCCGCTGTTTGACTTCTTCGGTAGAACCTTTGAGAGCAAAGGCCAAATCCCGGCTTTCCACTTCCCGTAATACCCGCTGGATTGCCATATCGTCCAAAGTGACAATATCTTCAAAGACAAACATCCGCTTTCTGATCTCTTCTACTAACTCCTGGTTTTCCTGTTCTAAATCCTCGAGAATATTCTTTTCGGTAGAACGGTCTACCCTGTTTAAAATCTCCACAACCGTCTCAATACCACCGGCCTTGGTATAATTTTGCTCAAACACCGATGAAACTTTTTTTTTCTAAAATTGCTTCAATTTCATGGATAACTTCCGGGGAAGTTCGCTCCATAGTAGCAATTCTCTTAATAATATCACTTTGCATTTCTTCCGGCATTGAAGATAAAATCATAGCTGCCTGCTCGGGCAAAAGATATGATAGCACTAAAGCAATGGTTTGCGGATGTTCATTTTGGATAAAATTCACCAACTGCTTGGCATCTGCTTTGCGTAGCATCTGAAAGGGCATTTTGGCCGTAATATTTATTAGTTTTTTGATAATTTCGTTAGCTTTTTGCGGTCCTAAAGCTTTTTCTAACATCTCTTTGGCATAGCTTACGCCGCCTGTGGTAATAAATTCCTGAGCCCGGTAAAGTTCCAAAAATTCTTCCACTACCTTTTGGCGTTCCTCAGGAGAGATCTGGCCTATAGTGGCAACAGCCATCGATATTTTTTCAATTTCTTCCTCGGTAAAATGTTTTGCCAAAATCTTTGCTGAATGTTCTGGTCCTAAAGCAATTAACAACTTGGCTATTTTATTGATATTTTTTTTTCTCGTTTCTTCCCGGGCCATTGCCGCCCCCCCTCATCTATCCTACTCTTCCGACATCCAGGCACGCAAAACCATGGCTACCTCATCGGGTCTTTGCTCTACCAACGATTTGATTGTTTCAATTTCTAATTGAACTTTATTGACCGCAAGGTCTTCCTCTGGTAATTCTTGAATTTTGATTCCCGGTCTTCCTTCAGCGGCCACCGCTGCTTCTAATTTACTAAGCTCCATGGGGGTTTTAGGAGCAACCCCCAACATCTCTGCCGGTTTTTTCCGAAATTTGCGCACTCCTAAAAACACCAACATACTTAACACTAGCAGGGCTCCAACGCCTATTGCAATCCATTTATAAAGGTTTTGCCTTAACTGTTGCTCTTTTTGTAGTTGAGCCTGTTGAGCAGCCATTTGTTTTTCAAGAGATTTGTCAAAAGTAATAGTGTTTATTACAATTTGGTCGCCGCGATTTTGATCGTAACCCATGGCTGCAGCTACAATATCCCGAATTTTATTTACGTCCGTTGCCGGCACTCCCGAGTCGATAGCAATAGCTGCGGATAACCGCTTCACCGCTCCCGGTGCCTTGACCAATTTATAGACTGTTTGTCCAACCTGATAGTTGCGGGTAAAATCTTCTTTCGACTGCACTTCTCCGTACACATTGCCAGTTATGTAGGTGTAATTTGGATTAGTATTGGGTCCACTTCCTACCACTCCCGAAGCCCCCGGACTACCGTAAACCACTTCTTTGCTCCCCTGCTCGCTGACCAGCGGTCCGGGAAGTGCCACCTGAGTAGTACTTTCCTCCTGGTTAAAATCCAGATCGGCATTAATACTCACCACTGCCTTCCCCGGACCTAAAATAGTGGTGAGCAGGTTATTAATTCGATTTGTTAACTCCGTTTCAAACTGCCTTTTCATTTCTTGCTGACGTCCGGATTGCGCCGATAAACTTGAGCTTAAATCCACCTGATCGGAAAGCACATTCCCGTATGTATCTACCACTTGAACATTTTCCGGTTTTAAACCTTCTACACTATTGGCTACCAGATAAATAATACCTTTTATCTCTTCGGGTGTTAATTTTTTAAGAGGTTTTAATTTAAGTAATATGCTGGCAGTTGCTGGCTTTTCTTCGGAAATAAATACGCTTTTTTCCGGAAGAACCAAGTGGACCCGGGCATCTTCTACCGCCTCTAACTGCACAATGGTTCTTCTTAACTCTTCCTGTAACGCCCGCTGGTAATTGACCTGGTTCTCGAAATCGCTGGCCCCCAGTTTGGTCTGATCAAAAAGTTCAAAACCAATGCCGCTGTTAGTTTCTAAAACCCCGGCGCTGGCGAGTTTAATCCGAGCTTCATAAACCTGGTTTTTAGGGACCAAAATCGTTGTTCCCTCATCCCCGAGTTTATAACTTATCTTCCATTCTTTTAATTTTTCAACAATCGCGCCGGCTTCTTTGGCATCCAAACCGGTCGCAAGAGGTGTGTAGCTGGGTCGACCAAAAAAAATATAGCTTAAAATTAACGTCAATACTGCCGTAAACAGTAAAATTCCGTATACTCTTTTTTGAAAACTGTTTAAATTTTTATAACGTTGTTTTAAGTTTGCCAGGAGGCTTTGAAAATCCATTTAATTCCTCCTATCCTAAGCCATTTAAATCTGCATCCGGCTAATTTCCTGGTAAGCTTCAACTATTTTGTTGCGTACCTCCACTGCTAATTCTAAACTTAACTTCGCTTCTTGAGCTAAAATTAAAACCTGATGAATATCATCCACTTTCCCTGCTAAAAAATCCTGGGTTACTTGCTCGGAATTCAACTGTTTTTCATTAACTTTATCTAAAGCCTCAGCAAGTTTCTTTTCAAAATCTAAAGTTTTTGCAGTTTGTTCCGAATTATTAAGTAAAATAGTATTTGGTAAAGAGATACCGGTAATTTCCACTTTTACCCCTCCTAACGGCTAAGCTCAAGAGCTTTAGCGTACATTGCTTTTGCCGTATTAAATACCGTTACATTTGCTTCATAAGCCCTTTGGGCCGCAAGTAAATTAACAATCTCATCGTTGATATTAACATTGGGATACTTTACCAACCCAGTATTAGGATCGGCATCGGGGTGATTGGGGTTAAAAACGTAGCGATAGGGAGTCTTGGTATCTTCAATTATCCGGCTAACCCTAACCCCGGCCCCGGTAAACCCGGTTTTAGCATCCAAGATTTCTTCAAATACCACTTCCCGGCGATTGTAGGTACCGCCGGCTGGGGTCCGGGTAGTATTGACATTGGCCATATTATCGACAATGGTATCCAGCCATAAACGGTGGGCGGTAAGAGCGGAAGCAGTAATTTGAAAGGAACTAAAAAATGCCATTTATTTACCTCCTTCCACCGGTTATTACCGTTTCTAATGAAGCAAAGGTTCCTTTTAGCCGCTCCACAGCCGTTTCATAATAAAGTTGATTATAGGCTAAATCTACCATTTCGGTTTCGATATCAACGTTGTTTTGATCGATTCTCAGGGCTGTAGAACTTTCGCGCGTAACTTCCGCCACCGGT
>NZ_BDJK01000015.1:0-46413 GCF_001950255.1 Carboxydothermus pertinax | reverse complement strand
GGGTCGGTGGTTTTTAACGTAAAACCACCGACCTTCTGCTTTAAAAACTCCTGGACCTTTTCCTCAAAAACCACTTTTTCCCGCCGATATCCTGGGGTATTGACGTTGGCAATATTGTGCGCAATTGCTTGCTGGCGTTTAGTCGCCGCATCAATCCCAAGCTTTAAAAGGTTGTAAGTAACCCCTCCAAAAATATCCATTTTTTCCTCTCCTTTTTCCCCTTTCACTCACTGCTTTTTTATATATTTGACAAAGTTAGAGAAAATCCTTTACTTTTTTCCCCTTTTTGTAATTTTTTCGAGAAAAAATATTTTACCGGTTTACTTTTCTGCACTAAAAATAAAAACCTCCCCTGCCCAAGGAGGCTTTAAGACCTTAACCTCGGCAGCTGGCTGGCATAGCGGTATCCCGCCTTAGCCCCTTTAGCTTTGCGTCGCCGGCTTTCGCCGGGTTTGCCAAACTTTTCAAGAGAACCTTTTTTACAAAAAATTAGATTATAAAAAATAACGAAAATTGTCAACACAAAACAAAAAAAGAGGGTCTATACCC
Organism: Carboxydothermus pertinax; assembly: GCF_001950255.1. Classification (NCBI taxonomy): domain Bacteria; kingdom Bacillati; phylum Bacillota; class Clostridia; order Thermoanaerobacterales; family Thermoanaerobacteraceae; genus Carboxydothermus; species Carboxydothermus pertinax. The sequence continues at coordinate 45,864 of NZ_BDJK01000015.1, read as the reverse complement.
TCTCGTCTAACAAAAGCCCTATGGTTTTGGTAAGGTCCGTAAAGGCAGCCTGAAGAAACTCCCGGTCAACTTTTTTTAAGACTTTATTTTTAAGTTTATCAATCACATAACCAACATCTTCCTGCTCGTCATAGACGAATTCCAATGTTGGGTTTAAAAAATTTATTACCCTATTAAATACATCTGCCGCTAGCTTCGGAATAAACTCTTTTTCTTCGTCATACTCCGGCTCATACCGCACCTCATCGGCGGTCTTTTTTATTTCCGGAACTTTTGGTTTTACCTGCTCCCGGTACTTCTGTAAAAGCAGAGGATCAATATTGGGAATTATCACCTTTTATCCCCCCCTTTGTGGGGAATTAGCGTTTTTTATCTAAAAAAATTCCTTCCGTGCGAAAACTCCTTGCTAAATACGAATTAATCACTTTTCGTTCCTGCTTTACCTTTTCAATTTCTGTTAAAATTTTTTTCTTTTCCTCTTCTATATGCTTTATCGTTTTTTCGTACTCCGGTAATAACTCCTGGATTTCCTCAACCGTAATCTCTTCTTCTCCCGAATAATATTTTTTAAATTTTTCACTTATTTTCTGGAATTCATCAGTTATCACCAATTCATCTTTTGAAGACGTAATTTTTTCTTGAAGCTTTTTAAGATCTTTAAGAATTTCCTGAGAAGTTTTCATGATTATCATCCTTTAAGTAGCAGCTTTCTCTTTAGCAGCCGCCGCTTGAACCCAGGCTTCTCTCAATTCCTCCAGGTGTTTCTGCACTTCCTCAATGCTTTCCCGTTCTTTTTTAACGCTTCCATGTATTAATCGGTACATGAAATAGTCATAAAGCTGGTAAAGATTTTTGGAAATTTCATAATCCATATCGAGAGTAACCATCAATTCGGAAATTATGTCCTGCGTACGGCTTATATAATAGCTAAAATCATCATACTTTTTGTCATCCAAGGCTTTAAGCCCTTGTTTTAAAAATTTAATCGCACCGTCATACAGCATAATTAACAATTTTTCTGGCGGGGCGGTAGCGATATTTTGCTGTTGATACTGAGCATAAGGATTATTCACGGCTTTTTTCACCTCATCTATTTCTTGTTAGCTCCCGACAAACCGCTTAGTTGGGCCGCTAACCAGTTGCTTTGCGATTGTAACTGAGACATCACTGATTCGAGCTGGGTAAATTTAGCCCATAATTCTTCTTCTTTGCGTGCTAAATAATCGTTAAACTTATCAATATTTTCTTGGGCTAATTTTATTTGATCCGCCAGCGATTTATCCTTGCTTGTTAAAATAGCATCGTAATGAGTCGTTCCATCACTTGAAACTATATACACAGCTAAATTCCTCACGTAAACTGCTAACTTGTCTATTATTCCCTTTTTTTCGTTTTCATTCGTAGTTGTATCATCGGTAAAAATACGAGCAACAGCTGCGGGGTTTTGTTTTATCATTGCCGTGAGTTTGTTTTCATCAAGAGTCAATGTTGCCTCTTTCCCCGAAGTTGAAATTCCTACTGCCATTAAATTATTTAAAGTATAAGTATTGTTCCCGTAAGTAGCTTGGGTAGTCAACCCCGCAACAGTACTACCTACTATTTCCCGTAATTCAGCCATAACCTGCCGAGCTGTTGAATCACCAAATAAAACTCCTTTAGTCTTAGTCGTAGCATCATAAGCAGTCTTAGTAGCTAAATCGTTCATCAAGTCATTATACTGGCTGACAAAGGTTTTTACTTTATCGATTATTGTTGCTGTATCGTTATCAACCGTTAAAGTAACTGTTCCCGTTTTCTTTAAAGTTAGATTTACTCCATAGATGGCATCTGAAATATCATTGGAACTTCTGGTTAGGGTTAAACCGTTAATAACCACTTGGGCATCGGTTCCCACTTGCACGGTAGTTATTGGGTTACCATTAGTATCTGCCAATCCAAGAGCTTGCAAGGCATCGCCGGTAATTGCAGTAAAGGAAATGGAATTTGCTGCACCGGTCGTATTAGCAGTTAACAGCAACTTATTGTCGACAATCGAAGCAGTAACTCCTGCCTTGGCGTTGTTTATTTTATCCCGGATGCTTACCAGAGTATCGGTAGCATCAAGGGAAATAGTAATATCATTGCCCAAACTATCCTTTTGGACCACCCCACCGATAGCGATTTTAAAAGTGGTAGGATTTAAATTTAAAGGGGTGGTAACCGAAGTTTGCTGGTTAGATGCAATAATATAGCTCTGGGCCAAAGTTTGCACTTGAATGTTATAACTCCCTTTGACCGCCGTTGATTGGGCTTGGGCTGTTAAAACCGTTGCATCCGATGAGGTCGCCGTTAAATTAGTATATAGAGAAGAACTCATTAAAGAGTTTATTGTATTGTAGAGACTGCTTAACTTGGTTTTTATTTCCCCCCAGGCTGTTCTTACCGCTTCAAGATCAGCCTTCTTTTTTTGCAAGTTCTCAAGCGGTTTACTTTCCACTTGCATTAATTGACTAACAATGTTTTTAGTATCAAGTCCGGACGCCAAACCACCTATTTGGAGAATGGGCATTGCCCTCACCTCTTATATTTTAGTGTCAACCAAAACCCCTAAAAGCTTTTTAATTTCTGCCACTATTTCTAAAACCTGATGCGGTGGAATTTCTCTAATTACTTCTTTAGTCTCGGCATTAATAACTTTTACCATCAATTCTTTCGAATCTTGATGGATTTCAAATTTTAATTCCGTGGGGGTAAAGGAGTTTACTACTTTATTTAAGTTTTCAACAGCATTTTCTAATTGATTTTTTGATATTTTCTCAGTTTCAAAATTATTTGTTCTCCCGGATTCATTTGCTACATTTTTAACCGGCTCAACGGCAGACGCTTTAAGCAAATTAACGTTATTTAATTTTAAAGGGTCGATAGTATTAATATTCATTAAACTCACCCTTTTAAGTTAATGTTATTCAAGCACATTAATCTATGGAAAATAAACATTTTTTTCAGAGCTATTAAGCTTGATAGTTATAAATTTTTAAAAAACCTAAAGTAATATGCAAAAAAATTTTTACATTATAAATTTTATAGTTTTAACTTTTTTTATAAATAATTCATAATTTTAAAATTATCATAATCCTTTTTGTGAATCCTTTTTCTGATTAATTTTAAATTAAGGCCAGCTCAAAAGAGCTGGCCTTAAAACAATTACCGCAGTAACTGTAAAACTGCTTGAGGAGCCTGATTGGCTTGCGCCAATATTGCCACACCGGCTTGCTGTAAAATCTGGTTCTTGGTAAAATTCATCATTTCCTGAGCCATATCTACATCCCGAATCCGGGATTCGGAAGCAGTTAAGTTTTCAGCAGCAGTGCTTAGGTTGGCAATGGTATGCTCCAGGCGGTTTTGAACGGCACCGAGTTTTGCCCTAACATTTGAAATAGTATCTATTGCATTCGAAATTTTCGTAATTGCATTTGCTGCACTTGCTGCAGTACTTACTCCTAGCGCATTAACACTAAGAGCAGTTGCTGCTATATTAACAATAGTGAGTGAAATATTTTGATTTGCATTAGCACCAATTTGGAATAACATCCCCTTCACAGACCCATTTAAAAGTTTCTTGGTATTAAACTCAGTGGTATTTGAAATTCTCGTAATTTCCTGTGCTAACTGGTCAATTTCTTGTTTGATTGCCCCTCTGTCTTGGGTAGTTAAAGTATCATTAGCCGCTTGAACAGCAAGTTCCCGCATTCTTTGCAAGATATTGTGAACTTCATTTAAACCGCCTTCAGCCGTTTGAATAAGGGAAATACCATCCTGAGCATTCCTTACCGCTTGGTTTAAGCCACGGATTTGTCCTCTTAATTTTTCGGAAATAGCTAAGCCAGCAGCATCGTCCCCAGCCCGGTTAATCCGAAGGCCTGAAGAAAGTTTTTCCATCGATTTTTGTAAAGCCGATGAAGTATTATTCAGCGCCCTCCAAGCATTTAAAGCTTCAATATTATTGTTAATCCGAAGACCCATAATATATCCTCCTCCTTGAATTTTTCTTTGGCATCCCTGCCAGATATTTTTAAGTCAGGTGGCCACCTAACTTTCTATTTTTTATTTCGGCATAAATCTATAAAATTTAATATGTATTCTCTTCTTCTTTACCAATTTATTTATCTATAAAATCCCACTGTAAAGGTGTTCCAGCTTTTAAATCTTTCGTTGCTTTCTTTCCTAAAATATCTTTTAAATACTTTGGATGTAAACCATATCCTGGTCTTATTGATTTTATATTTTCACTTGTAAATACTTCACCCGCTTTTATATCTTTTACAACAAATAACGATCGGGCAAACTCCCTACTCTTTTTGGTCTTTTCCGAAAGTTCATAGGATACTTTCCCAAGCGCTTTTTCTGCTTCTCGTACCGATTGAACCATAAAAGCAAATTCTTCAGGCTCCAAAGAAAAAGCGGAATCAGGACCACCTAATTTTCTATCTAAAATAAAATGTTTCTCAATTACTTTTGCTCCTAAGGCAACTGCTGCAATCGGTACTGCCACTCCCATCGTATGATCCGAAAGCCCTGCAATTACATCAAAGGTTTCAACAATATTGGGTATTGTTAATAAATTAGCTTCTTCTACTTGAGCAGGGTAAGCACTGGTACACTTCAATAAAATTATCTGCTCATTTCCACAACGTCGACAGGCTTGGACAGCTTCTTCTATATCCGCAAGGGTAGCTATTCCTGTAGATATTATTACCGGTTTTCCTTTGGATGCTGTATATTCAATTAACGGAATATCAGTTATTTCAAAAGATGCTATTTTATACGCAGGTACTGCCAATTTCTCCAAAAAATCTACAGCTGAAGGATCAAAGGGAGTTGAGAAAAATATTAACCCATTCTCCTCTGCAACTTCTTTTAACTTATAGTGCCATTCCCAGGGCGTATATGCTTCCTGATATAAATCGTAAAGAGTTTTGCCATCCCAGATGGTTCCTTGTTTTATTTTAAAATAATCATTATCACATTTAAGGGTTATTGTATCAGGTGTATAGGTTTGAAGCTTTATTGCATCGGCACCTGCTTTAGCTGCAGCTTCTACAGTTTTAACTGCCAAATCAAAATTCTGAAGATGATTTGCTGATAATTCCGCTATTATAAACGTTTTCGATTTTGAATTTATTTCAAAATCACCTATTTTCACCTGCTTCACGTTTAAGCCTCTCCTTTTCTCTTTCCCAATCTTCTGCTGTAAAAAGCATCAGGATATATCTTTTATTATTTATCTTCTCATTAGAATAACTTTTAAAACCAAACTTATTATACAAATTAATAGCAATCTTGTTATCTTCTAATACTTTTGTGATTAGCGTTTTAAATTTCATTTCGTCAAAATAATGTTTTAATAAAGCAAATAAAAGAAGTTTACCATACCCCTTGCCACGCATTTCTTCCGGGCCAATATAAATACCCCATTCTGCTTGTTTTTTTTCATAATCTATTTTTTGCAAATTTAATACGCCTATCGGTTTATCATCAAGGTAAACCAACCAGTACTTTAGATCATTTCTTTCTCTTAATTTCTCCAGCCATCTCAAATGTTCTTCAAACGATATTATATGGTCATTTATCATATTTTTTCTTAAGGTATCGCTATTTCGCCAATTTAGTACCAATTTTTTTTCTTCAAGAGTTAACTCTAAAAAAGATTTAAAGCGTATCTTAGACATAGGTTTTTCCCCACTTTAAAAGATCATTGACGAGTTTTATTGCTCCTTTAGCATTTACCATTGTTTGTGCTTTTTGCCCCATCTCTTTTCGAAGTACAAAATTATTTTCAAGGTCAATAATACATTTTAAAACTTTATCTTCTAAGTTTTGGGTACAATAATCCCCTGCATTTAATAAAATTCCTTTCGCAGAAAGATATTGAACGTTTAGCTTCTGGTTACCAGCCACACATATCCCAATAGCAGGCGTACCTGTTGCTGCAAGCTCATATGTTGTTTGCCCCCCTGCAGTAATTGCCAGATCCGCGCGCCACATTATCTCCGCCATGTTATCGGGGTTTAGGTGTAGCAGTAAGTTATTGCGTCGTCCATTATTATTTTCAATATATTCTTTTATTTCCTTTTTTTGTGGATAAGCATCAGTTACCACAACATTTATCTTTTTAGCTGAAATATTATTATCCAGATATGTTAAGATTGGTAAGGTTAAACCTCGTATATCTGTACCTCCTAAAATTATTAAAATTTCTTTTGCTTCTAGCGGATAACTTTTTTGCGGTAAATTCCAAAATTGTGGTCGTAAAAGAGCATATTTGCTTCCAAGATAATATTGAATCGATTCCTTTCTTTTTTTATAGAGTTCATCGGCATAAATTGCTGGATTTACAACAGCTCCTCCCGGATAGTCTATTCGTTCGTAGTCATCGATACTCACTAACTTAGGAAAATACCGGAAAACCTTGTTGTAAAAATCCTGGGACAATAGATAAGAATCAATGATAATTATCGTTTCTTGGCTAAATTTGGTTAGCAAAATATCTAGTAAATTATCTTCATCTTTATAAGTTAAATGCCTAAATTTTGAATTTGTAAAAGCAAAAGGCTTATTTAAAATAAATATAGGATTTACCTTAAAATATATTAGTGCCTCTGCCAAGGCAAAACAGCGTATTAAATGGCCCATTCCAATATCTGCGCCATGTTCAGTTATTATGCAAGCATTTTTATTTTCCATATTTATCCGCCAGAGATTCAAGAATCTCTGCAACACCCGTAAATTCTTGAAGTTTTAAATACCGTATTGCCTCAATAATCTCTTCTTTTATGGATGAAAAAACTCTTTTTTGCCGGACATCCTTATTTATTTCCATAAGCCACGGTTTTTGGCGAACAAGCTCAATTATTTGCCTCCAGCTAAAGTTACTATGAGTATCATATAAATAGTCATAAATGGAACACAATAAGATATAATCTCTTCGGTCGTCTAAGGTAATTCTTAATTCCGGTAAAGTTAATTCTGCTGGCGCTTTGACATTTTCACATCTAAACTGCTGGGGATTAGAATAAATATACATTGTTACATGTTCACGCATTTTTGGGTTTTTGCACTCATAATGTGCAATCTCTAGTGCTCGAAACTCAATAACTTCAACATCAATACCATGGGGAAAAGTTCGCTCTAAAGTATTTGAAGTGTAATCTGCTCCAGAGTTAAGGTGCTTTTCAAGCACGAGGTCAATTATTTCTGCATCCACACAAGGACAATCTGCTGTTATTCGCACCACTACATCCAACCTGTATTTTTTAGCTGCTTGGTAATATCTCTCAAGAACATCATTTTCACTGCCACGAAAAATTTTCACTTTTAGTCTTTTAACTAACTCAACAATTCTATCATCCGACGGGTTATTAGTTGTTGCTACAATTATCTCACTTGCATATTTACTCCGCCTACATCTACTAACCACTTGCTGTAACACAGGAATTCTTGATCCATACGGTAAATCTAACAAAACCTTCTCCGGAAGCCTCGTTGAACCTGTTCTTGCCTGAATAATAACCCCTATTTTTTTAGACATTTTGCAACACTTCCAGCAAAATAGAAGCAACTTTACGAGCATCCTCTAAAGTCATCGCTTGATAAACTGGTATACTAATTTCACTTTCATAAAATTTCTCAGCATTTGGGCATATTCCTTTTGGGTATCCAAGAGACTGATAAAAAGGAAGCCAGTAGACTGGGATGTAATGAACCTGTACCCATAATCCCTGGGCTCTAAGTGCTTCAAAGATTTTTCGTTTTTTGGTAATTAAGTGTTCTTTCAAACGTATCGGGAATAAGTGCCAACTGGAAAAATATCCTTCTTCCTCAACAGTAAAATCAAAATACTCATTATCACTGAAAAATTCTTGATAGAAAGAAATTATTTCCCTTCTTCGGGCAATAAAACGATCCAATTTTTTAAGCTGGGAACGTCCCAGTGCCGCTTGAATATCAGACATCCGGTAATTGTATCCTAAAAGCTGCATCTCATAATACCATGTACCATGGGCTTCATTGATAAAATTTTCCTTGCTTATTCCATGTTGTCGAAAAAGCAATAGTTTGTGATAATACTCCTCATTATCGGTTAAAACAGCACCGCCTTCACCTGTGGTAATAGACTTTACAGGATGAAAACTTAAAATAGTCATATCAGCAAGAGTACCTATTTTTTTGCTTTTATAATACGCTCCTAAGGAATGACAGGCATCTTCAACCAATACTAAACCATATTTTTTCGCTATATCCCGAGCTCTATCCATATCAACTGGATATCCCGAATAATCTACCACCGTTAATATCTTTGTTTTGGTAGTTATTTTTTCTTCAATAAGATCTAAATTTATATTTCCCGTCTTTAACTCAATATCAGCAAATACCGGCCGGCCTCCAAGGTAAAGAGCAGCATTGGCGGTTGCAGCAAAAGTATTTGGAGTAGTAATTACTTCCTCTCCTGCTTTTAGGCCAGCAGCAAAATATGCTCCATGCAATGCTGCTGTTCCTGAAGAAAATAGTACCGCATACCGAGCCCCTGTATATTCAGCAAGTTCTTTTTCAAAAGCCGCAATTTCCGGCCCTTGGGTTAAATAGTCGGATTTTAAAACCTTTAATACTGCTTGTATGTCATCATCTTCAATAAGTTGACGGCTATATGGCATAATATTAGACATTTTGCACACCCTTTATCATGTCCATTAACTTTGCTTGATCAAGCCACTCATCATTTTTATCACTTCGATAAATAAAACCATCGGGAACTCTTGGGAATTGTTTATATTTTTCATATACACCTTTTCTAAATTCATATTGAGGTAAAATCACATAGCGATTACCCAAATCAAAAGTATTGCGAGCTTCATCTTCGGAAATTAAACTTTCATGTAGCTTTTCGCCAGGTCTAATACCAATAATCTCTATTTCTGCTTCTGGGTCAATTGCCTTTACCAGGTCTGTTATTTTCATACTTGGAATTTTAGGTACGAATACTTCTCCTCCTAATCCGTTTTCCAAAGCAAATAATACCAACTTTACCCCTTCTTCGAGGGTTATCCAGAAGCGAGTCATTCGAGTATCAGTAACCGGAAATACTTTTTTACCACGTTTTTTAAGTTCTAAAAAGAAAGGGATAACACTTCCACGGCTTCCTACAACATTGCCATAACGAACAACCACAAATGCCGTATCTTTTGCTCCTACATACGCATTTGCTGCAATAAATATTTTTTCCATAGCAAGTTTTGTTGCACCATAAAGATTCACAGGGCTAACAGCTTTGTCAGTTGAAAGGGCTACAACTTTTTTTACACCTTTGGCTAATGCCGCTTCTACAATGTTTTGAGCGCCTAAAATATTCGTTTTAACCGCTTCAAAGGGATTATATTCAGCCGCCGGCACTTGCTTTAACGCTGCTGCATGAATTACATAATCCACTCCTTCAAAAGCCATCATTAATCGTTCTTTGTCGCGAATATCGCCTATAAAGTAACGTATCGGATACTTACTTTCCGGAAATATTTTTTGCATTTCAAACTGTTTATACTCATCACGGCTAAATATTATAATTTTTTTGGGATTGTAATTAGTTAATACATATTCCGTAAATTTTTTTCCAAAAGACCCAGTACCACCTGTTATTAATATCGTTTTTTCATTAAGCAAAATTTTTTCCTCCCTTTTAGATTTTCCCTATAAATAACATCAGAGTAATTTAATAATTTTTCTCTATATAAGCTAATAAATCATCTAAATCTAAAGTTTGACATCCCTTTACTTTAGCCCCTTTACTTAAATTAATAAATTTTATCTCTTGGTGCTGGCTGATCTTTTTCTCAATCCATAATTTATAATAATACATGCCCCTCGTTGTGCTCACAAATTCCCCGTTAGTTCCTTCAACTTTCATGTAATTTGAACTACTTAAATTATCAGTATAAGGATAATTATTACAATGAAATTTATTATTGACAAAGGCTAAATCTAAGCCTGCAAAAAAAACTGTTTTTGCCCCACATAAAATAGCAATGCTTAAAACAGCAGTAGAAACAGACTTGCCGGTTTCTACTACCACAGACTCATATTCATTTTCCTCGTTAAAAAAAAGATACTTTGGGCCAAAATATCTTTCAACAGCCTTGCTCGAGGCTGAAGCTAAAAAGCACATAGGTATTTCCAAATCTTCGAAACCTTCTATTTGTTCATAGACTATTTCTTGAGGATCAATTATACAAAACATATCTGGTATTATTTCATTTTTTATTAAATTTTTCAATGCACTACCTACCGCAAAAATTTTAACCTTATCTCTCACTCTGCGTAAATAGTAAAGGGTCTCATCAAGAGAAGGGCCTGCCGCTACCAGGACAACAGGTTTAGTAACATTTTTATTTAATTCAATAAATTCGTCTATTAATTTATAATTTAACCTTAAATTTCTCTCAATATTTTTTTTAGCCAATTCCCCGTACTTCTCTATGGAGTTCTTGCCAATTATAAAATTAAATAAAGCATCTTTTAAATCAATATATTCTTCCGGCAGCAAACGTACTGAAGGTTCATAAATAATAATATCTTCAACAACAGTTAAAATATCTTTAAAATTTTTATAAAAATCATCATTATCTCCAACATACAAATTAAACCTGGTATCGTTTAAAATATCATTTATATTGCCATATCGTTTTGCCAAATTAAATACTTCATGGTCAATGTCAAAAACATGTAATTCAGCATTTTGATTTAACATTTTTAAAATTTCTCTAACATGGTATCCTAATCCAAAGCCATAAACAACTACAAGTTGCCTATCTTTTAATTTTTCAAGATTTTTTTTTGCAAATGTTTCAGCTTCTTTTACGGGATTATAAGCACTGTGCAAAAAAATATTATTAATTTTTAATGTATGATTTTTATTATTTTTTGCAAGCAAAACCTCTATTTTTCTTGAGTTCATAATTTCACCTAATTAACCTCCGCCCATTTTTCGAGGATTGGTATTAATTCATATTCTAATAAATCACCAAACAAAACAAAATCAGCATTTTCCAAAGCATTTACAACTTCTTTTAAAACAGATCTTAAGGTTTCAATTTCTGTTTCTTCAACTTTTTCTAAAGTGCTTAAATTAATTTTTAAATTGATTAATTCTTCTATCACTCCAATAACCCCAACATAATCAGTTAAGGCTTTTTGAAAATTTTTTGCCTGAATTTCAGCTACAATGTAATTTATTAAAGAAATAGTTTCTTGCAGTATTTTTTTCATTTCCTTCTTTACAGCTATAAGATCCATATTTTCTCCTCATTTCTCAAAGATATCTATTAACATTCCTCTAGTTTTTGTAAATAAATCCAATAATAAATTATATAATTCTTTATTCTTTTTATAAATTTTCTTAACCATGCTCACTTCATCGTCATTATCCCCTATTTCATAACCCATATCTACAATAAAAGCATAAACGTATGGGTATGCTAAATAATTAATAAACTCATATTTATTAAGTTTATCCTGTAAATATAAATCAACCTCATCTAATTTTTTTAATTCTTCACCAATATTTTTGCCTTTTCTTACCTTTTTCCTTAGTCGTTCTAAAGTTAATTTTGCATCATTAATTTTTTCAATAATTCTAGTTGCCAGTTCAGCAAGTTCTTTAATGTTGTTCATTATTAACTCTAAATCAAACTCAAAGCCACTTAATACCTTAGATATTTTAGTTTTATCAATCTTTTCTTTACCATATAAAGTAATAGCTTCTTTTAACGTCATCGCTTCTGCCCCATTTATAAAGGCTCCGCCTTCTGTAGCATTGATAAACTTAATGTGTTTATGCATTTCAAAATATCCTTCAAATTTTTTTCTAAATTCGTCCAAAACTGAGGTCGTTTTAACTTTATCTCCATTTAGCCCATTAACTAAAATGTATTCACTATTAATATTTTTTACCTTATCTACCTCATTAAAAGTTGCCAATTCAGCATGATGTTTATCCTCAGTATAAGCTAAATCCTGTCCGATTAAAATCACATTATCACAACCCAAATAAACAGCAAAGTCTACACAGGTATGAGCAACAGAGCCTCCTGTATAAAGTGAATCAACTTTATAGTCCAATAAATGTTTTGTCGATTGTTCCACAGAAAAAAACACTTTTTCGCCAGGAAATTCTTCTACAACTTTCGCATTGGTTATCTCAGTAAATAAAAGGTATGATGAAAATTGATATTTTAAAGCATCCTTAATAACTAAATAAGAAGGTTCTCCAGCATCAACTACACAAACAAAGTCAGGTTCCACTCCAAGATCCAGTAAAGTTTTTAATGTTCTTCCGCCAGTAATAATAATGAAATTATCACTAATATTCTTTAATAAATGAACGTTCTTTTCTAAAGATGGGCCAGCAGACACAACAATGGCAGGCTTTCCTTTAAAAATACCCTTTAAAAGATTTATTGGTTTAGATTTTATTGCACTTTTGAAATTTTTGAAATATGTATAATACCAGGTCTCAGAAAAAATCAGATATGTATTATGATTAATTGCAAGATTTCTTATACAATCTCGAAGCATCTCCAAAAAATCTTTATATTCTACGTAAAACAAATAATCATAATTGGCATAAACTGAATATATTACGTCATTTTGATTTTCGTCCTTTACATAAGAATAAAAAACATTTGTAAATAAATTTTTGTCGAAATCAATAATTATTAATCTTTCATCATTTACTTCCTTTTTATTTAATAAAAAATAATTCAATATAATATTTTTGTTTGGCTCAACAATGATAAGTTTACTTTTTTCATCTAACTTTTCTAAAAGAGGTTCAATATATTCACCTGCTCCCAAGCCAAAAATAAAATAAATATAGCTTTTTTCCTCCTTAACTTTTTCTAATAGTAACTCAATATCTCTTAAGTGATTATATTTACTGCCGATATAATTTTCTTTATTATTTATTCTTATTTTTACTAAATCAAAGCAATCTTTACTTTTTCCCATAATCACTGTATCGTTTGCTCTTGTTTCCTCTACTAACTTTTTTTTAACTAGTTTAGTAAAACTATTCATTTTAGCCACCTCAAAAATATAATTAGTCAATTACTTTACAAATTTTTGCAATACTTTCCCTCACCGCCTCTTTATTCTCCCGCTCAATTTCCCGCCACAGTTCTTCCCGGTAAATGGAGTAATACTTTGGAGCAGCTATACCCAGCTTGACCTGTCCCCGTTCGCTATCTACCGCCAGGACGGTAATTTCAATTTCTCCGTTAATAATAATTTTTTGGTTTACTTTTCTATTTAGGACTAGCATTAGTTTTCTCCTTTACCTTAATTAAAGAGATTGGATAACGAACGGGGTAGTTAGCTTCCAAGATTACCTGGCGGCCAATTTTTTCTTTTAGGTTAAAAATTACCGGAGCTTTTAAGTTTAAAATTATTTCTTTAGCTTCGGGAGGAATACGGACAATGTTTAAACTTAAAACTTCTTTGACATCGGTAATATTTAAAAGGCTTTGCTGTTCGTTACCTAACTCCACGACATAGTCGGTTAGAAATTTCGAAGGATCAAGCAAAATAAAATAAATTTCCGGTTCGTTTACCGCTATTAAAAAGAAAAAAGGACTCTTTTCCCGGTGCCTTAGAAGAAGAAACTCTTTTAAGTGACTAAAACCCGGAAGCCCTTCGGGAAAGGAAAAGATTTGCGATTCATCGACTTCGATTTCCCCTAATGCCGGAGAAAAAAGGCGCAAAATAAACACCACCTTAAAAAATTAAATATAAACATCCAAAAACACTGAATTGCTCCTGTGAAACTTTATCACCGGTCTTACCGAGGGGAGCATTCGGACTGTGAGCTCTACCTCGTTTACAGGCGGTATAACTAAATTTTCAATAGTATTTCCTTTTTCAAAGGCTGCTAAATAATCACCCTCCTCGGCTCTTCGACCAGTACCTTCTAACGCCTCTTCCCTTCCTTGCCTGGCATAAGCCCGGGAAAATTCCGAGGGAATTAAGTATCCAAGATCCGCCCGACATCGGGTAGAATCAACTTGTACTTTAAGAATAGTCATTGCCACCAGCTCGCTTGCTTACCGCAAAAAATCTACTAAAGTTGGCGGTAAAATGCGTGCCCCTACCGCCAAGGCCGACCGGTAAACATTTTCCTGATTTTTTAAATCAATAATGGTAGCCGCAATATCCGCATCTTCGGTTTTGGATAATAGCTCTTTTTCTGATTCCAGTTGAGCTAAAAGGCGGTTTTGCATTAACTCCAACCGGTTAGTCCGAGCTCCCACATCAGCCCGGGCAGCCAAAACACTGTTTAGATTGTTATCTAAAGAACCTAAGTCCGAAGATAAGGCAGAAACATTCCCGGCAGTTAAATGATTAATTATTTGGTCTAAAGTATTTATAACATCGGTAAATAAAGGTGAGCCCAAGGTATTAACCTGGACTTTAATGTTGTTTCCTATTTCAAAATAAACTCCACTATTATTCCCCTGCCAGGCGGTACCATCCCACGGCTGTTTATCCACTTCTGTCCCACCGAAAATGTACTTCCCGGCAAACTGGGTATTGGCTACAACCCCTACCTGCTCTTTAATTTGTCTAATCTCTTCAGCAATGGAATTTAACGACTCCTGAGGTAAACTGCTATTTGCTCCATACACCGTTAATTCCTTCACCCGTTGCAAAAGATCGGATAGTTCACCCAAAGCCGTATCGGTAGTATTAAGCCAGTTTAAACCATCATCGAGATTTCTCTGGTACTGTTCTCCCTGAGTAATATCACTTCGATATTTCATGGCCCGCAGTAATTTTACCGGATCATCGGACGGCTTGGTTAAAGCTTTACCGTTAGACAGCATCTCCTGGCTTTTTTCCATATCGGCCAGGGTGCGGTTTAAGTTATAAAGCAGGTTATCCCTGAGCATTCCAGGAGTTATGCGCATTTACTTTACCCTCCTTAACGGCCGACTACGCCCATGCGGTTTATGACAATATCCATCATTTCATCAATAGCGGTAACGATGCGGGCCGCAGCATTGTAGGCATTCTGGTATAAAATCATATTGGTCATCTCTTCATCAATTGAAACCCCGCCCGATTCCATCCGCTTGTTGTTTAAGTTTTTAGTTAAAAGCTGTTCGTTTTGGTACATCCGGTCCGCTTCCTGGGCGTCAACCCCAAGGCGGGATACGATGGTGCGGTAAAAATCGTTAAACGTGGCAGTCGGGGTTGTGGAACCGGGAAGCACCATGGTCAGTTTATCTTTTAATTGGGCAATTTGCAAGGCAATACCGCCATCACCGGAACTGTTAGTGGCCCCCGCCGCAATGTTGTTTAAATTGTTACTTACCGCCGAAGATAAAGCAATAGTTTTCGCATCAGTTCCGGTAAAGAAGTCTGGCCCATCAGGAGTGGGAGAAGTGGATCCTAAAACAAACCCTTGATGATGTAAATTATTAACTTCCGTAATCAAGGTATTCGCTAAAGAGTCCATGTAATCTTTCATCTTCTGCACATCAACATCCCGGGCTACGATATTAGAGCTAAGCTCCCCTTTTTGGGCAGTTAAGTTCACAGGGGTACCATCACTCCACTGTACATCAAAAAAACCATTAGCATTTTTTACAACTTTAAAAGAGTTAACATTTAACCCATCAACTAATTTCTTTCCGCCAATATCAATGGAAACGGTACCGTCGTTATTATCTATTAAAGTAAAATCAATAATTTTCGCTAATTTATTTAACAGCTCATCCCGCTGGTCCATGAGGTCATTAGCGTTAAATTTAACTATATTGGTTTTATAAATCTGGTCGTTGATGTCCCGAATCTGCCGGGCAATAGAGTTAATTTCCTCGACGTTAGTTTGCACCGCAAAGTCCAAATCGTTTTGCAGGCTATCTAATTGCCCCCGCAGGTGGTTAAAAGTTTCCGCAAGGGCTTGAGCAGTCTGCTGGACTACCGCCCTGGTTGCGAGGTTTTCCGGGTTTTTTGAAAGTTCCTGCCAAGCATTCCAGAACTTGTCCATTAACTGGTTTAAACCGGTATCGGATGGTTCATTGATGATTAACTGGATTTTATCTAAAGCATCACTTCTGGTTTCCCAGTATCCTAAATTCATTACTTCTTTGCGGTACTCAATGTCCATAAAAGTATCCCGAACCCGTTCAATTGACGCCACCACTACCCCGGTACCTACCTGGCCCGGCTGCATTGGGGCAAAAAGGGAAGGCACCGGAAAAGGGGTATTGGGAGCAAAATTTACCCGCTGCCTGGTATAGCCAGGAGTATTGGAGTTTGCAATATTATGGGAAGTAATGTCCAGGGCCAGCTGCTGGGCCCGAAGAGAACTAAGAGCCGTTTCCAAGCTTAAATTAAACATTTCGCTCCTCCTTATACCTGCCGGTCTAAAATCGAGTTATTACCCTCCGGCAGCAGATTTTTTTGCAAAAACTGGTTAAAGGAAAGCTCCTGCCGCAAAAGCAACGTTAATGTTTCGTTTTTCTCCTGCACTTTTCGAGCATGCTCCTTAAGTGCGGTAATTACTTCGGCGTCTTCGTCGCTGAAATCCCGGCCATACGTTGCCGCATACCGTTCTTTTTCTACTTCCGCCACTTCCGTCGCTATTCCAGCCATTTTTTGTAGATTTTTGCTAAAATCGTCAATTTTTTGCTCAAGGATATTCTGAATTTGCTCATCTATGATAACTAAAAGTTCGGCTAAAAGCCGAACTTCTTTCCTAAAAAGTTCTTTAATCCCTTCCTCCATTTAAAATTCGCCCCATTCTTTTAACTTTGCGGCCAATTTTTCTACGTCAATTTGGTACTCACCGGATAAAATCTTTTCTTTTATTTTACTTACCAATTCTTCCCGCACTTCGGGAATTTCCGCAAGTTTTTTCCTGAGTTTAAGGATTTCCTGGCCGCTTTCGGTTAAAACAACCTCATCGGTTTTACTTTTCTCGATCCGTGCCACCGAAGGAATCGCTTTAGTGTAAAGCTCCACTACATTTTTAAAATCTACCCGACTTATCCGCATACTATCCCCTCATATCCTATTGTGCTACCTATTATTTCGGAAAAAAACGTAATTTATTTAGATATTGGCGGCAATTTCTTCAGCAATTGCCGCCAGGGGCAAAACCTTAGAAACCCCACCAATTTCTACCGCCGCTTTTGGCATACCGTAAACTACCGAAGTTTCCTCGTCCTGAGCAATGGTATAGCCACCCTGTTCTTTGATAGCTTTCATCCCGATCGCTCCATCCCTTCCCATACCCGTTAGCAAAACTCCTATGGTTTTACTGCCCGCCACTTCCGCTGCCGAAAGCATCGCCTCATCCACCGACGGGTAGAAATGAGCCGGCAGGTATTCCACCGGCTCAATAACTTTGGCGGTTAAACTACCACCGTGTTTTTCAATTTTAAAGGTATAACCGGCAGGGGCCACATAAACCGTCCCCGGCAGTAACTGCTCGTCCTTTTCCGCTTCCTTTACCTTTAGCCGGGAAACTCTGGCCAGCTGGTCTGCCAGTGGTTTACTAAATCCGCGGGTAATATGCTGAATGATTACTATCGGAGACGGAAACGTTGCTGGAAGTTTAGGTATAATTTCTCTTAAAGCCGGAGGACCGCCGGTCGAAGCCCCTATCACCACTAACTGCCGGCCGTTTTTTCCAAGGGTTAGGCTTTTTACTCCCAGCGTTTCCCCGGTAAGAAGATTTGGCTGCTTTTTGGCTAATGCAGCTATTTTCACCTTTTCCGTAAGTTCCAAAATAACTTTGTTCCAATCGCCGTCTTTGGGTATAAAATCTACAGCCCCGTTTTCCAGGGCCTCAATAGTAGCCTTAGCCCCCTGGGTAGTTAAAGAAGAAAGCATGATCACCGGTACCGGATAAACCCTATTTAACTCTTTCAGGGTGCTTAGGCCATCCAGTACCGGCATTTCTAAATCCAGCGTAACTACATCGGGCTTAACCAACGGGATTTTCTTTAAAGCTTCCTGACCATTTTCCGCTTCCCCAACTATCTGGATTTCGGGCCATAAAGCAAGACTTGTTTTCAGCCGGAGGCGGATTAAGGCCGAATCATCCACAATAAAAAGCTTATACCGCGACATTTAATTCACCTATTTCATTATCCTGCAAAATTCCTCGAGCATCGATGATTAGACCGATCCGGCCATCGCCAAGGATTGTAGCTCCCGATAGACCCTTGACCTGACCGAGGTATTCCCCCAGGGATTTAATCACAATTTCCTGTTCACCCAAAAGGTTATCAACAATCACGCCCAGCCGGTGATTGCCGGTACCTAAGATTACCACAAAATACCATTGTTTTTGCTCCTGCTCTTCGGGCAGATTAAAGAGCTTGGACAGGGAAATTAGCGGCAGCACCTTGCCCCGTAATAACATCACATCATAACCGGAAACCTTTCGAAACTCGTTTTGATCGGCAATTAAGGTTTCCTGCACAAAATTTAAGGGAAATGCATAGATTTGCCCTTGATGCTCTACTAAAAGAGCCCGGATAATTGCCAAAGTAAGGGGCAGGCGAATGGTAAACGTTGTCCCTTTCCCTACCTGGCTTTCCACCTGGACCTCGCCGTTTATCTGCTCGATCTGGGATTTCACTATATCCATACCTACGCCCCGGCCGGAAATATCATTAACCTTCTGGGCTGTCGAAAGTCCCGAACGGAAGATTAGTTTAATGGCCTCTTTATCGGATAGCATTTCTGCGTCGCGCTCAGAAATAATTCCTTGTTCGATGGCTTTAGCTCGAACTGCTTGCGGGTCTATACCCCGACCGTCGTCCTCTACAGTTATGACAATATTATTTTCCAGGTAAGCTGCCGCCAGCCGCAGACGGCCAGTCCGTGGCTTACCAATTTTTTCCCGTTCTTCCGGAAGCTCTATCCCGTGGTCCAATGCATTTCTAATTAAATGAATTAACGGGTCCCCGATTACTTCGATGACGTTTCGGTCCAGCTCCGTTTCCTTACCTTCTACAATAAACTCAACTTCTTTATTAAGCTTCTGGGCCAAATCCCGTACCATGCGAGGAAAGCGGTTAAAGACCTGAGCTATTGGCAACATTCGGGCTTTCATAATTACATCCTGCAAATCGGTAGTAATTTGTCCGACATGGGAGGATACTTCCGCTAAGGTCTCTACTAATTCATTATTTTCCCGGCTGAGAGTATAAAGTTTATCAATGACACTTAAAAGACGAGTCCGGTCAATGACCAATTCGCCCACCAGGTTCATTAATGTGTCTAGCTTCTGAACGTCCACCCGAACGGTCTGCGTTACCTTTTTCTCCTCCGCTGGAGCTACAGCGGAAGTTTTAGTTTTTACCTCTGCTGCCGGCTTTTCCACCGTTGCTGTTTTTTCCGAAACTATATCTTTTACGTCAGTTTTTTCTACCTTTTTTTCCTCATTTCTTGCTTCTATGTTATCTTCTAACTGTTTAGCGCTAATTTCCACCCGTTCTACTTCCGGGATGGTTAATAAGATGTTTTGCAGACGGTCGTCATCTTCGTTTGTTGCCAAATAAACGATAAAATCGTTGAAATCTTCAGTTTTTACTAAAATTTCCTCGGAAGGAACGGTTTTGATCACCGTTCCGAGCTCCTTTAATTGCTGCAATACGATAAATGCCCGGACCGATTTCATTACCGCAGCAGGATCAAGGTATACCTTGATTTCAGATAGCTGATACCCTTTTAACTCAAATTCCCTAATTTTTTCTATTTCTTCCCCAGAAAATTCCGCAGTCTCCCCTTTAGGAGCATAAGTTTCGGGAGATTTAGCTCCCGTACCCATAATAGCTTCTTTAAGTTTGGCAATGATCTCGGTAGTATCATACTTTTCCGCATTTTCGGTAACGATTTCATCCCTTAAAATTTTTAATGCATCTAAAGCTTCAAAAAGGATGTTTATGAGGGAAGAAGTGGGCTTTAATTCGTTATTTCGCATCTTATCAAAGATATTTTCAATTTCATGGGTAAGGGAAGACATCTTGGTAAAACCCATTACCGCCGAAGAACCTTTAATGGTATGAGCAGCCCTGAAGATTTCCTGTAAAACTTTGGGGTCATCTTCTCCGGACTGTTCTAACAAAAGTAAATTATCGGTTAATACCTGAATTTTTTCTTCCAGTTCATCTAAAAAAACCGCCATTTCCGCATCGGAAAACACCATAGCTCACCTCAAATTTACAGATTTGCTAAAGCTTCCTTTTCTTCACCCTTTAAGACCCGATTTAAATCCAGTAAGATAATCATCCGCTCGTCTTTAATGGCAATCCCCTGAATAAAAGACGAATCGATATCGTTAATCATGGAGGGAGTTGATTCGATTTCCACATCGTTTAAACGAAATACTTCCATCACCGAGTCCACAATCATGCCCACCGTTAGGCCATCCACATCCACAACTATTATCCTGGTAGCTTTATCTCGCTCTACTTCGGGCATACCTAAGCGTTTTCTTAAATCAATAACCGGGATAATTTTTCCCCTTAAGTTAATTACTCCTTCCACAAAATAAGGGGTATTGGGAATTTTGGTAATATCCGTCATACGGATAATTTCAAACACCTGAGCGATATCTACGCCGTATTGTTGTTGATTTAATGTAAAAATTACAATTTGCGCTTCACTTTTTTTTGTTAGATTTTCAGTCATAAAAATGCCTCCTCCCTTAATTGCTGGTATTAAAATAAGCTATTTGGGCCTTGATCTTATTGGAAGTTTCAACCAAAGTATGAGAAGTAGCCGCCAGTTCTTCCGTGGTAGCTGCGGTTTCCTGGGTAACTGCAGAAATCGAGTTAATCATTTCAATGGTTTGGCTGGCACGCGTTGCCACATCATTGCCGTATTTTGCTATTTCTTCAATCATTGCGACTACGGAATTAACGGCATTTAAAATCTGGTTAAAAGATTCTTTATTTTTGTTAACCATTTCATTACCATCATGGAGGGCAGCAAAAGTTTCCCTACTGCTCTTTTGAATTTCCGCCACCAGTTGTTCTATTTCTTTGGTGGATTTAGCAGAACGTTCGGCAAGCTTTCTTACATTTTCCGCCACCACCGCAAATCCCCGGCCATGTTCACCGGCCCGAGCTGCTTCAATGGCCGCATTAAGAGCTAAAAGGCTTGTTTGTTCAGCAATATCTTCAATAACTGCCAAAAACTCGGTAATTCGGTAAATATTATTTCCCAAATTATTTATCTCGCGGTTAATTTTTTCCATACTATCGTTTAATTGGGATACGGTTTTTGCTCCGGTTTGCGCTTGCATCATCGTTTCTTCTGAAACTTTAGCAGCATTAGCCGCTTGATTGGCGGCTTCCTGAATTCCGCGAACAATCTCATCTACTGCCGTGGTGGCACCTTGGACCTGGGCGGCTTGTTCAACCGCCCCTTTAGATACTTGTTCCGCCGCTGAAGCTACCTGGTCGGAAACCCCGTATAAGTTTTCTAGCTCCGAAGTTATTGTGGAAATTAGACTATTTAACTTTAAGATCATGTTATTTAAGTCATTCGATAAATCCCCTAATTCATCATTTTGTTTAATTTCAACCGTACAATTAAGACAACCTTCTTCAACCTTGCGCACCGTCTCTCTTAATTTTTGTAGAGAAACAATAAGGGGATTGGTAATAAAATACCCAATGGTCATCGCTAAGATTGCCGCTAAAGCGGTACTACCTCCCACCGCTCCGGCTGCGACTTTAAAGATTTTTAAAAGTTTTTCCCGTGCCTTGTTATCTTCTTGTTTAGCAATATCTTCCAGTTTATTTAAGTGATGTAAGATATTCCTGGCATTGGTTTGGAGCATATTCATTGCGGTTTGTCGTTGTTCGAAATTAGTATTAATAGCATTTTTTTCTAATAAATTTTGGGATTTATTTAAAATCGATGCAATTTCATCATATTGTTGCTTTTCTTCACTGCTGTGGGCCAATTTTTTGGCAGAGGTCAAAAGATTAGAAATTTCCCGATAGTTTTTCTTCACCTCCGCCAGCCTTTGAGAATTAGGAAAAAGGAGGTAATCGTTGGTAGAGTTAAAAAACTGAAAAAGAGAGGTTTTTATTTCCCCTAACCGTTGAAGCTCTCCTAAAAGCTCTTTGTTTTGCTTTTCATGGCTTTGGTTAACCAAATAGGTAGAAAATACCGCACCCGTTCCTCCAATTACCATCATCGAAGCCAAGATAAAAGTCAGGATAAAAAGTTTGGCCCGGATGCTTAACCGAAGTTTAAATCCCCCCATTGCTTTCCCCCCTTTATTTACTTCCCGCAGATTTTTCACTCTTTGGTTCGGCCACATCATACTTTGTTTTTAAAATAACTATATCAACCCGGCGATTTTTTTGGCGGTTTTGTTCCGAATTATTGGGCACTTTTGGCCGATACTCCCCGTACCCTATCGCCGATAAGCGATAAGGAGGAAAATTCAGTTCATCGATTAACTCATGTACTACCGAGGTCGCCCGTGCCGTTGAAAGCTCCCAATTAGATGGATATTTACTGGTTTTAATCGGCAAGTTATCGGTATGTCCTTCAATTCGGATATAATTGGGTAAAGGAAGTAAAATTTCTCCAATCTGTCTGACTATAGTTCGAGCTTTGGGAGTAAGTTCTGCCGAGCCTAATTTAAACAAAATGGCATCTTTAAAGGATATAACCACTCCCCTTTCTTCCAGGGTCGCTGTAACGCTGGCGTTTAAACCTTTGGCTTTTATGTACGATTCTACCTTTGTCTTGATAATTGCCAAATTAGCGGTTTCTTTTAAATCTTTTTCATCGACCGCTGGTAATTGTTCGTTATTGGACTTGCCCATACTGCCGCTTACACTTGCATTACTCCCAGTTACCACATCGGGTCCAACGTTAGTTAAAACTATTCCTCCTCCCCCTAAAGCTTTACTTAGTGAGTCCGCCAGAGCTCTAAACTTATTCGCATCCACATTAGAAAGGGCATATAAAACTATAAACATTACCATTAAAAGCGTAATCATATCAGCGTAAGTAATTAACCAGCGCTCGTGATTTGGCTTTTTTCCCTCATGCGGACGCCGCTTCATTTAATTCACCTTTACCTTCTTTTAGGTTTTGCTCCCTAAGTTTGGGTTTTAAGAATGACCGAAGTTTCTCTTCAATCAACAAGGGGTTGTGACCTTCCTGTAAAGAAACTAAACCTTCTAACATCATTTCCCGAATTAACAGTTCTTTTTTACTTAAATTTTTGAGCTTTGCCGAAAAAGGTAGCCACAAAATGTTAGCCGATGAAACCCCATATAAAGTTGCTGTAAAAGCCATCGCAATGGCCGGACCGAGTTTGTCCGGAGTAGAAAGTTGCCCTAAAACGTGCACCAATCCCATCACCGTACCGATAATCCCCATGGTCGGAGCATACCCTCCGGCCGCTTCAAAAAATTCGGCTCCTGCCCGGTGTCTTTCGGCTATGGCGTAAATTTCGTTTTCTAGGATTGAACGGAACAGCTCAGGGTCGGTACCATCAACGATTAACTGCAAACCCCGCCGCAGAAAATCATCTTTAATGTTAGGCAGGTCATTTTCTAAGGCTAGTAAACCTTCCCGCCGGGCTTTTTGGGATAACGTTACAATTTGTTTAACTACTTCTAATTCATTAGGTAGTTTCTGGGTAAGCATGATTTTAAAATATTTGGGAATTGCTAATACTTCTTCCGTCGAAAAAGCCACGATACTGGCCCCAATTGTTCCCCCAAAAATTATTAAAGCCGCTGAAGGTGCTACCAGAGCAGAAATAGTACCCCCTTCCATTAAAAATCCCGTAATTAATGAGGCAAAAGCTAAAACTACACCTAAAACAACCATTATCTCCATCGTTTCTCGCCCCTTAAACCCATTTTTGTTTTAATTATAACAAATAATCTGCAAAATTTTATAGTTTAAGTTATATTAGGTTCAAAATTTATCAAAAAATCATATAAATTGCATCTCCAAGAAATATTTCGGCAATTTTGATTAGTATTTTATTAGAAGATAAAAGCCTGGCAAAAAACCAGGCTTATTCTTCCTCTTTTTTATTTAAGTTTGCTTTTTTGATAATTTCTTCCTGCAGTTTAGGCGGTACTTCCTGATAATGGCTAAAGGTCATAGTATAAAAGCCCCGAGCCTGGGTCATGGCTTTTAGGTCAATATTGTATTTTAACATTTCGGCATAGGGAACATGGGCTTTAACTTTAGCCCAGCGGCCCTGAGTTTCCATTCCTAAGACATGACCCCGTTTGCCGTTAAAGTCGCTAATCACATCCCCCATAAACTGCTCCGGTACGGTAACTTCCACTTCCATAATCGGCTCTAAAATTACCGGATTGGCTTCCCGTACACCTTTTTTAAAGGCTTGACTGGCAGCAATCTTAAAGGCCATCTCCGAAGAATCGACCGGGTGATAGGAGCCGTCATACAGTACTGCGCGCACATTCATCACTTTATAACCGGCCAGTACCCCTTCATTTAACGCTTCCCGGATACCTTTTTCCACCGCCGGAAAGTACTGTTTGGGAACTGCCCCGCCAAAAATCTCTTCCCCAAATTCAAATTCTTTATCGGGAAGCGGCTCTAAACGCAGCCACACATGGCCGTACTGCCCCCGACCTCCGGTTTGCTTTTTATATTTGCCTTCCACCTGTACCGTTTTCCTAATCGTTTCCCGGTAAGGTACTCTCAGTTCTTCAGTAACAACTTCAACGCCAAATTTTCTCTTAATTGACTCTAAAACAATTTCTAAATGAAGTTCTCCCATCCCCGAAAGGAGGTTCTGGTGGGTCTCCAAGTTTTTCTCAAGTCTAAGGGTTGGGTCTTCTTCCAAGGCACGATGGAGAGCGGTAGAAAGGCGGTCTTCATCGTTTTTACTTTTGGGGAGAATGGCAATGGTCATGTTGGGAGTAGGATAATCTATCGGTTCAATCTCGACAGGCTTATCTTTTAAACTTAAAACATCGCCGGTACCGGTTTCGGTAAGTTTAATTAAGCAAGCAATATCTCCGGCCGGTACTTCTTCAGTTTGCGCCTGCTCTTTTCCCCGCATATAGAGGATATGACCAATTTTTTCCGGTTTGTCTTTTTTAAAGTTATAAAGAGTGGTCTCAGGCTTTAAAGCTCCACCCAAAACTTTCACAAAGTTAATTCTGCCAACATAGGGGTCAGCTAAAGTTTTAAACACATACGCTACTGGATGGTCGTAATGTTTTGGGGGAGGCGGCAAGAGCTCACAAGCGGCATTTAACAAATCTTTAATTCCGATATTTTTTGTAGCAGAACCCACAAAAAGGGGATAAACTTTCCCCGCCATGACCCCTTTTTTCAAACCAAAAGCTACCTGTTCCGGAGTTAATTCTGCACCATCTAAATACATCATTAGGAGCTCATCGTCATTTTCCGCAGCAGCTTCCGTTAATTGCATCCAGGCTTCCATAACTTTATCCTCATAATCAGCGGGGACGGCGCTTTCTTTTAGGCTTTTTCCATCAAAAAGGTACGCCTTATTTTTGAGGATATCTATATATCCTTTAAAGTTTTCCCCTTCGCCAATTGGTATCTGCAAAGGTACGACTTTGGAGGAAAGAATCTCCCGTATCTGGTTTAAAGTTTTCTCAAAACTGGCATTTTCCCGGTCAATTTTATTTATAAATACAAAACGCGGCAAACCAGCATTGTCTGCAAGATTCCAGACCACTTCCGTCTGAATCTCCACGCCGGATGCCGCGCAAACCACGAAAATTGCCCCTTCTACTACTTTTAAGACACTTTTTACCTCACCAATAAAATCCGCATACCCGGGAGTATCGATAAAGTTTAACTTGTGATTGTTCCACTCACAGGGCACAAGGGAAGAGTGAATGGTCACCTTCCTTTTAATTTCCTCTGGATGATAGTCGGAAACCGTATTGCCGTCTTCCACCCGGCCCATACGGCTTAAAACCCCGGTATTGTAGAGCAAAGCTTCGGTAAGACTGGTCTTGCCCGCCCCGCTGTGGGCAAAGATACCGATGTTCCTTAAAAACTCTGTTGGGTAGCTTCTCATCCAAAGCCCTCCTATGCTGATGTTTTATTAATATTAATATATTATTTCAGCATAATTTTTGGTTTTCCTTTTCTTTTTTTAAATTTTTTTAATTCTAAGGGAATTTTGTTAAACATACTTTTTAATAACCGCTAACTTTATCAAGCAAAGGGGTATTGGGATGTCACTTTTATACGGAACTCTTGTCATGAGTTTCGTAAGTTTTCTAAACCGAATTTTGGGGTTTATCTATCAGATTTTAATTGTACGGCTTTTGGGAGCAGAAGGGATTGGTTACTACAATATGGCTTATCCGGTTTTTGTTTTTTTATTAGTGGTCGCAACCCTGGGAATACCTCTGGCTCTGTCCCAAACTATAGCTCAGGAAGGCTCTAAAAACCGTGCTGAGAGTAAAACCCTTCTTTTTTTCTCCATAATCTTCCTTTTATTTTTTAGCATTGCCGTCTTAGGGGTATTTTTTTTCATTCTTCCCTTTTTTCGCAATCTTTTATTTCCTTCGGAATATAGTTTTTATGCTTTTTTATGGCTGGTACCTTCAATACCCGTAATCGCCGCGTCATCAGCTTTAAGGGGATATTTTATCGGACTTTTGCGCTGGAATGTTCCAGCATTGGCGCAAAATATTGAACAAATCGTTAGGATTACAGTATCCTTAGCGTTAACTTCAGCCTTTATTAAAATAAGCTTAAAAGAAGCTCTTTGCGGACCTTCCCTTGGCGTTTTGGCCGGGGAAGCGGTTGGGCTTTTGGTAGGCCTATTATTTTTAGATAAAAAATTTACGTTTCCTCTAAGATTTCCCGTAGTTTATCTCAAAAAAATCTTTTCCTTAGCTATTCCGGTAACCCTTACCCGCATTATGGCAACCCTCCTCTCCGCTTTAGATGCTCTGTTAATTCCCAAAGTTCTGGTCTTATCCGGCCTATCCTTCCGGGAAGCTACAGCCACCTACGGTTTATTTTCGGGGGTAGCGATGACCCTTCTTCTTACTCCAGCGGTAATAACCAATACCCTGTCTACTACTTTAGTTCCCAGTATTGCTGAGGCTCTTGGCCAGGACAACTTTTCTTTAATAAGAAAACGTTCTTTTTATGCCTTTAAGCTATCTTTAATGGCCGGCTTTCCGGTCACCGCCCTCTTACTTCTCTATGCCACTCCCCTTACTTCTTTCCTCTTTAAATACCCGGAAGCCGGAAAGCTTTTAACCATCCTTGCTTTAAGCGGACCTTTTTTGTACTGGTATCAAACCGTAACCGGCATCTTTCAGGGCTTATCAAAACCCCAGATCCCTTTTTACATTATGCTAGTCGCAAGCCTGGTAAAAATTCTCGTTCTCTATTTTCTAACGATCCACCTGGGGATCATCGGTACGTGCCTTGCCTTCGGTCTTTACCACCTTCTTTTATTTATGCTAAGTTTTTTTGCCCTAAAGCTCGAACTTCGTTTCCTAACCGGCGATAAAACTATTTTAAAGGTTATCTTAGCCTTTATTGGCTCTTTCCTTTTAGGTTATGAATTTGCTAAAATTTTTAGCCCCACAATCCCTTTTAACCTTGTCCTGGGAATTTTCTTTGTCGGATTTTCTTACCTTGGGCTCTTGCTTCTCCTGGGCGGGGTCACCTCATATGAACTAAACCGCTTATTTCGTCTCTTTAAGCGATAGGGATAATCTTTCGGGCAAGAAGGCGTCCGTCTTTTTCTACTGCCCAAATCCGGACAAACTTTTTCGTTAAGCTCCAGAAAGATTTACCGTAAAGGGAGGAGGGGACTAATACTTCGTAAAATTCCTGCCAGTTCTCCAGGGTTAGGGTTAAAAAAGGTTCTCCCTTACGGGTATAGCGGCGCCGGCCAAAGGTCACCTCCCCGGTTATTATAAACCCGTCTCTTTCTTTTTCCACTTTTGCCTCCAAATTCAGCCAGAATTTTAAACCAATAACTTTTTGGGCTTTTTTTAAATAGTCGCCGGTCGTTTTTCTCTTTTCCAAAGAAAAAGCAATTTCTGGAAAAAGCCCCGGAACCGGCTTGGTAATTTTATACATTTCTAAGGAATATAAAAGACTTTCCCGGCTTTGGCCAAAACAATCAAACGCCCCGGCTAAAATGAGATTTCTGGTGGTTTCCGCCGTAAGTTTGTATCCTGCCCGCTGCCAGAAATCCCAGAAGGAAGTATAAAGAGTGGACCTGGCCGCCAAAATTATTTCTGCCGCCTTTGGCCCTACCCCTTCGATATCTTTAAAGCCAATTCTTATCCCAGAAGCGGTTTCGGTAAAGCCATAATGACTTTCGTTAATATCCGGAAGCAGGATTTTAATTCCCCGCCGGACAGCTTCTCTCAAATAAAAAGACGGCGGATAAAAGCCTCCCTCGGAATTTAAAAGCAAAGTAAAATAAGTTTTGGGTAAATGGGTAGCAAGGTAAGTCGAGTGATAAGCCAGATAAGCATAGGAAATACCGTGGGCTTTGTTAAACCCGTAGCCGGCGAAATTTTTTAATAAACCAAAAATTTTTTCGGCATCTTCGGGAGTATAACCGTTTTTTAGCGCTCCCGTCCGAAACTCTTCATAAAGGCCTTCCATGATTTTCCGGTCATGTTTGGACATCGCCCGCCTTAAGTCATCGCTTTTGGCAAGATCAAAGCCGGCTACCAGCGCTGCTATTTTTAGCACCTGTTCTTGATAAAGGACCAGGCCGTAGCTTTCTTCCAGAACCGGCTTTAAAGCCGGGTGGGGATATACCGGTAAAGCTTTTTGCTGTTTTGCTAAAAGATAGTTTTCTACCTGCCCGCTTTCTAACGGACCGGGGCGAAAAAGAGCCAAAGCCTGGGCTAGTTCTTCAATATTTTGAGGTGCCACCTTACCAAGGTAATAACGCATACCATCACTTTCTAACTGAAAGCAGCCAATGGTTTTAGCCTTTTGAATCCGTTCCCAGGTTGCCCGGTCATCTAAAGGAATAGAAGCATTTTTCCGGCTCCGGTAAACAGCGGTTAATAGCCTTAACCCTAAAACGTCAACTTTTAAAAACCCCAACCGCTCTACATCATCCTTATCGTACTGGGTTATTTTTTCTCCCCGGGGGGATTTAGCTAATGGTATTTGGGCTAAATCTTCCCGCCGGGCAACCACCAGCCCAGAAGCGTGTACCGAAAAATGGCGGGGATGCCCCTCAAAAAACCGGGCGTGTTTCAGCAAGTTTCTAACTACCTGGTCTTTTGCCGCCTCCTGCATCTCCGGTAGGACCCTTAGAGCCTTTTCAATACTGCTTTGGCCAAAAGCGGGAAAAAGAGGAGTAACCTTATTTATTAACGCTTCAGGATAGCCTAAAGCTTTGGCTACTTCCCGCACTGCTCCCCGGGCGGCAAAGGTTATTACCGTACCGATATGGGCTACTCCGTCTTCACCGTATTTTTGGAAAAGATAACCAATCACCTGATCGCGGTCTAAATGGCCAAAGTCCAAATCCACATCGGGTAAAACTTTGCGTCCCGGATTTAAAAACCGTTCAAACAAAAGCCCGTGCTGTAAAGGATCAACCTCGGTAACCTCCAGAAGGTAAAGTACCAGACTCCCCGTTGCCGAGCCTCTTCCTGGACCCAGGGCAAGGTTCTGGGAGCGAGCATAACGCACAAGATCGTGGACAATTAGAAAATAGCCAGCAAATCCCAAGCGCTTTATTATTTCAAGCTCATAATTAAGCCTCTCTTCTATCTGCCGGGATAGGTAGCCGTAGCGTTTATAGGCTCCCTCGGTACACAGTTTTCTTAAATACTCATCCTTTTCGCTCATACAGGTAAAATCGGGAAGCTTTAACTCTTCCTCCACAAAGTAGTCACCGACTTTTTCGGCAATTTCCAAAGTAGTCTTTAAACTATGGGCAAGAGGAGCAAAAATTGTTGCCATTTCCTCTGGGGAAAGATAATAAGCATAGGGGGATGTCCGGTAAATCTGGTCTAAGGTAGTATTGTTTTTCATGGCTAAAAGTAGCCGGCAATAAAAATAATGGCTTTTTTCTAAAAAGCAAGGATTATTGCTGGCGACAAGTTTCAACTGGTATTTTCTTTCAATTTCCAGAAAAGTTTTAAGGCTTTCGGATTTAAACAAAAGGTCCTTTTCCGTTACCAGCAGGTAAAAATCACTGCCGAAAGCTTCCTTTAACAAAAGGACTTTTTTTAAACCCGCCGCTAAAAATTCTGCCCCCGCAAGGATAACAAGTCCTTTGGCTTCTAGTAGCTCGGTAAGGGACAACAGTTCCCGGTCAAAATACCTGCGGGTAGCCGCCCTGACCAAAAATTTATAACCCTCGTTATCCCGGGCGTAAAGCCAAAGTGGACCTGCCTCACTTTTAACTTCAAGCCCGAGGAGAAGCTTTAAATTATAAGCTTTAGCTAAAAAAAACGCTTTGGCAGCACCAAAAAGATTGGTATCCGTAATACCTAATGCTTTTAAACCCTGCTGGACGGTTTTTTCCATTAAATCCTCAAGCTTAATGCTGCTTTCTAAAAAACTATAGCCAGTTTTAATATTTAAGGGGATATAAGCTACCATAAAACTTCCCTCTTTCGAATATATGTTCGATTTTATTATATAAAAAAAATAACATTCTTACCACTATTTTTTGCAAATATTCACCGTCGCCGGCAGTAATACTAAAAATAAAAAAGAAAGGGTGATAGTAAAATGGCAAAATTTATACCCGAGGGTACACTTTTAACTGCTGACGTTGCCGATACCCTTAAATACGAAATCGCCTCGGAACTGGGGATTACCAGTAAAATTGACACATCTACAGATTACTGGGGTAATGTTCCAAGCCGCGACTGCGGCCGGGTAGGCGGCAAAATAGGGGGCAATATGGTAAAGCTTATGATTAAAAGAGCTGAAGAGGCCTTAGCCCGTGGCCAAGGCCCCTTCTAAAGCTTTTACCCAGGTTTTAAGCTCGTTTAAATAACGGTAGTTGGTTAAATCAAAATGAACCGGCGTAATCGAAATTTCTTTTCGGGTAAGAGCGGCAGTATCAGTATCCTGGCCGTTTTCGTAATTTACCACTTCCCCGGACATCCAGTAATAGGATAGTCCCCGGGGATCTTTTCTTTCTTCAAAAACGTTGATATATTTTCTCACCCCAAGTCTTGTAATGGCAATCCCTTTTATTTCGGTAAGGGGCACATTAGGAATGTTGATATTTAAAATAGTATCCCGGGGCCAGGGATGCTTTAAAATCTCGGGCAAAAGCCGGGCAAAAATTTCTGCCGCCCGTAAGTATTCTTCATCTTCAAAAGCAAAAGAACCCATAGAAATCGCTATTGCCGGTATGCCATTAATCATCGCTTCAATAGCCGCCGAAACGGTCCCCGAATATAACACATCTGTACCTAAATTGGGACCGGAGTTAATCCCGGATAAAACTAAATCCGGCGGTTTATCCAAAAGAGCTTCAACGGCAAGTTTAACGCAATCCGCTGGAGTACCGTCCACCGAAACACCCCGTACTTGGCTGTTTTTAAAGGTAATATCAAAAGCTCTAAGCGGCCGGTGCACGGTAATCCCATGGCCGGTGGCACTTTTTTCCCGGTCGGGCGCTACAACGGTTATTTCATATTTACCTTCTTTTTCCAAAACATGCCTTAAAGCTTTAATCCCCGGGGCATAAATTCCATCATCATTGGTTAGTAATAGCCGCACAGTCCCCACCTACTCTACTTCATAAATGGACATAACCATCTCGCCGTTTTTTTTATTTAAGCCAAACATTACTTTTTTATCTTTTAAATGCTTGTTTAAAAAATCCACTACTAGATACATTTCATCCCAGGAAGAAAAATGCTTTTGGGCAATTAATTCCAATTTTCCTTCTTTTTTCTCACTCATTTCCTTCACCTCTTTTATTATATCCAATTAATCGCGTAGCGGTGATTGATGACCAATTAACGCCATAGCCTCCGCGCGGGTTGCAACGGACGTGGCAAAGATCCCCCGAACAGCTGAAGTTATAGTTTTAGAACCGGGCTTTTTTACCCCCCGCATAGTCATACACATGTGTTCCGCTTCAATCACCACCAGTACCCCCCGCGGATTTAACCGCTCCATAATGGCATCGGCAATTTGACTGGTAAGCCGTTCCTGCAGTTGCGGCCTTTTGGCAAAACCCTCCACTACCCGGGCTAGCTTGGAAAGTCCGGTAACCTTGCCTTTTCTGGGAATATATGCCACATGGGCTTTACCATAAAAGGGCAACAGATGATGCTCACACATGGAATATAAGGGAATGTCTTTTACCAGAACCATTTCTTCATGTTCTTCGGCAAAATACCGCTCTAAATGTTCCGAGGGATCCTGCGATAATCCCGCAAAAACCTCTTCATACATCCGGGCAACTCTTTTCGGAGTATCTTTAAGCCCTTCTCTCTCCGGATCTTCACCGATAGCTTCTAAAATCATCCGGACTGCTATCTCAATCTTTTCTTTATCTACCATTGATACGCCTCCAGTACATTATTTTATCTGTAAAAGTTTATGAACCTGGGGGATTAAGCGAACTTCCCAGAGCTTTTCTAAAGCCTTTTTTTGTTTTTGGAAAAGAAAATCAAGGGAGTAAGTAATAGGCGTTACCGGCTGCAAAATTAAAGGTATCTTAGAATTTACCAGGGCTATAGTATCAATAGCTTCATTAAACGGTAAATCTTGAACTTCCGGGGAAATAACCATTTTTACATACGTTTTTTTGTAGATGGCAATTCGCAAAAACTCCCGGTGGACAGCTTTAAACTCCTCAGTAACAAAAGGTTTAAACTTGTAATCCTGGCTCACAATATCAATATAACTAATTACTTCTCTTAACTTTTCAGGCAAAGTACCGTTGGTTTCTAAAAGGACATCTCCAGGATAGGATAATTTTGCCAAAAAATCTTTTAAAAAGGAAGCATGAAGTAAAGGTTCGCCTCCGGTTAAAGCAAGTTGGGGAAAGTAAGTAAAATCGTAATTTTCTCTTAAAATTTCTACTAATCTTTCTGGAGTTACAGGATTTAAAAATTCTAAAACGGTACCATCTTCTTTAGTAACCGTGAATTTTTCTTTTTCTTCTTTAGCATATTTGGTATCACAATAAGAACAATTTAAGTTACATCCGGAAAAGCGAATAAATAGAGTGGAAACCCCTACAGATAATCCTTCTCCCTGGATAGACGGAAAGATTTCTACGATGCTTGCCATGGATTCACCTAACTTCATTTTAAAAAACTCCTCTTACTTTAGCTTTGGCTAAATTTATCGATTCCATTTCCATGCCGTAACGTTGTACAATAAAGCGGCCCAGATATTCTACCCGATTTTCCAGACCTAAATCTTTAAGGCCAATTGCTGCTACCGGGGCATTGTCGCTTTTTACATTAATACCAGTATGAATTAAGGTAGAAACCAGAGATTTGGTAGCAATGGATACGGAAAGCTTGCGGTCATCGATAAATAAATCATCGCCCATACGCACAATTGGTTTATCGATAAAAACTTCAAGGGTTTCTTTAATAATGGCTATTAACAGCCTTTGCCTTAAAACGGCTTTTTCTAAATCTAAATCAAAATGTTCCACAATAAAGTGGAGCATATCTTCACTGTAAATAAAAGCCTCTTTCTTTTTATCTTCTAAATCCACCAGATGGTCCAACACACTGGCCTTACCGCGAAAAGCAATGATGGCATCGCCAATTAGCCCAAAATTTTCATAAATAAAATGCGGTCTTAACTGCGATCCGTCGTAATCAATTTTTTGGTCGATAAAGCGGGTAAACATCTACTTTCCTCCTCGAGCCCGGATTAAGCGTAGACAGCTTTCACATTTCCCACACATTTCCTCTCCACCATAATAACAGCTCCACACAAGGTCCAGCGGTGCTTTAAGTTCAATACCTAAGCGGTAGATTTCGGCCTTTTCAAGATTTTGCGTAAAGCTTACCACTTCCACCTTATTTAAAGTACTATAGCTTAAGGCCAAGTTACTGGCTTCCACAAATTCCCTAGAGTTATCGCTAAAGGTTTGAGCTTCTTCGGCATTAAATCCAGTTATTATATATTTTGCCCCCAAACTTTCGGCGTAGGCCGCCGCAATGTTAATAAAAAGGCCATTTCGATTGGGAACCCAAACCTTTGCCATCGATATTTTTGTCGCTTCATCACTTTCTAAATCTACATTAGCTGGTATTTCCTCGCATTCCGCCACCAGCGAAGTCTTGGTAATTTTTTGTAAAAAAGGTAGCTCTATTATTTCCTGAGGTATCCCGTAAAAGTTTAAGATTTTTTGACTGTGTTCAATTTCCTTTTTCGCTGCCTTTTGGCCATAGTTAATCGTAAGACCCAAAATAACTTCAAAAGTCTTTACTCCATAGGCAAGAGATACGGTAGAATCAAGTCCCGCCGAAAGCAAAACGATAGCCTTTTCCATCTTATCACTCCATAAAAGTAGCAGAATTGTTGGGAGATTCCCAAACTTTAATGGCACATAATTTTATTTCCGGATAAACCATAAGCTTTGGCTTTAATTCCTGGTAAATATAGCGGGCAATATTTTCCGCGGTGGGATTTACCGGCAAAACATCATTTAAAAGTTTATGGTCTAAACGGGATGTTATTTCCTTTAAATAATCCTTAATCATTCCAAAATCAATCAATAAACCTAAATCGTTGGTAGTTTGTCCTTCCACTTCAGCTTCTACCCGCCAGGTATGGCCGTGTAAATTGGCGCATTTTCCGTCATAATCTTTCAAGAAATGAGCTGCATCAAAAGTTGTCGAAACGGATATCTTAAACACTAATTTCTACCTCCGTGAATATTTTTTGCAAGTTTATTGCAGTCTATTGCAATTTTTGTTGGTAAATTTTGGGTTAACTTTAGCAGGTATTTAAGGAAATTTATTGAATTTAATTTTTAGCAGTCTTAAACAAGGTTTGGTGAAGGTTATGAACAAAAAAATAATGATGTTGATTCTTATTTTTTTACTATTTCTCTTAAACGATTATAAATCCCTCTTGGTTACGCCTTTTGCAGTCACTCTAGGAATATTATTTACCGGATATGGATTAACTTTAAAAAAACCCTTAAACCGTTACACGGTTATTTTAACCATCTATATCTTTAGTAGTTTTTACTTTATCTTCAACTGGAGAAATAGCCTATCGTATCCACTGGTCTTACTTTTAAGCGTTTATTTTTATGTGGAAGATATAAAAAATTCGTATTTCCCGCTTTTTTTTCTAGCGATCCCTATTGGCATGCTACTTTCTACTATTTTTTATCACACCCCTTTTGATTTGACAAGTATTTTTAAACCATTCTTAACAATTGCCTTGTCAGAAATTTTTTTAAAATTGGCCTTTTATAAAACCCTTTTGCCATTAAAATTTTCAGAACACCTTGAAAGCGCCGAGGTTAAAAACGTAAAGGAGCTACTTATGCTTTCATATACCGATAGTTTAACAGGCTTATACAACCGCCGTCTTTTAGAAGAAGAAGCTAAAATGCTTGACTGGCAGGCAAGCCAGTCAAGTCTTGAATATGCCCTTTTGCTGGCGGATATAGACTTTTTTAAGCAATATAACGATACGCTGGGACACCTGGCCGGAGATGAAGCTTTAAAACAAATCGCCACTAGCATAAAAAGCTCGGTAAGAACCCAGGATAAAGTTTTTCGCTTTGGCGGGGAAGAATTTCTTATTATCCTGCCGCAAACCTCCCCGGAAAAAGCCCGCCAAATTGCGGAACGGATCCGCCATGCTGTGGCCAGAAACCAAAAAATACCCCTTACCCTTAGTATAGGGATTGGGCACTACCCGCAAAATGCCAAATCTTTTTGGGATGTAGTAAAAATTGCCGATGAAGCCCTGTATAAAGCCAAAAATAAAGGGCGGAATACCGTTTACCTTCTAAATAGTTAACTCTTTAATTTCGGAAGTTCCCTCTTTTAATTCTACCAAAAAAGCTTTATCGGCAATGCCTGCTAGGTGCTGGTTATGAGTTACCATGATTACCTGGCGGCCAAAATGGCGGGAGGTTTCTTTTAAAAACAGCGCCAAGGACCCAATAAACTCCTCCGAAACATGTTTCCCCGGTTCATCTAGAAGGAGCGGACCTTCAATCTTTGGCTCTACCGCACTTAAAAGAAAGATGCGTAAAGCTAAAGATAAAATATCTACTACACCACCGCCCCGAGCATCCTCAGGGCGGTTTTTAACTTTAAGGCTACCATAATCCGAAACTACATAAAATTCTGCAGTATTGGACCCTGCCTTTTCGGCAAGTTCAATTTCCAGAGATATTTCGGGACCGAAAACGTACTGAAGAGTACTGGTAGCAATATCTTCCAAATATTTTTTGGCCTGTTCCCGGGCATATTGCCCGGCAATTAATAAAAGATACCGGGTTTTCTCCAGTTTTTCCCTTTCTTTTGCTAATTCCTGTAGCTTTTGTTCTTTTTCTTGAAGTTCCATTTCCAGTTGAGCCTTTTGCCCCTGACGAAGGAGATAATGTTGCTCTAAAAGATTAATTGCCGTCTCGAGCTTGGTTAATTTTTCCATCATTTAGTCTTCGCCTCTAACTTTTCAATTAAATCCCAGGGAATTTCCCGCTCCATTGCGGCAATTTGCCTGGTAAGTTCCTCTTCCAGCCGTTTTATCTCTTCCTCCAGCTTGTCCGGTTCTACTCCAAGCTCCGCAATTTGCCGTAAAAGCTCCTTTTCCTGTTCCTGGACATGCATTAACAGGGCTTCCGCCCGGTTTTTATGGTTTAAGGCAGCGTCTATTCCCTTTTTTAACTGATTTAGCTTTTCTTCAAAATTCATTCTATCTCCTCCCTTTTACGAAAAAATGATTTTCCGAACGGTTGCTTCATCTAAAGGGGTATTACAGGTTGGGCACCGGCCCGCTTTTAAAAGTTCTTCTCGGTACTGATTTTGGAGATTTACAACCTGCCGGGTAATTTTTTCAACTACTTTCTCCTGTTCCTTTTTTTTATGTTTTATCGTTTGCAGGGTAGTTAAAAGGTGGCAAAACTCCTCGTATCGTTTTAATTTTTCTTCTAATTCTTTTACTTTTTGCGAAGCTTCAGGAATTTTCCGGTATTTATAAATTATCCCGGCATAGTAGTTTTTGTGTTTTAAAAGCTTTTGCCACTCCCGCTGACTTTTAACCAAATCCTGCCATAATCTATATTTTGGCAAAAGATTTTGGTACTCTTGATTGGTCTCCTCTACAGGTTTTAATTCGCGGATAAAGAACATAAGCCTTTTTCTCTGCTCTCTGCTCTTTTGGTATTTTTCCAAAAGTTGACGCAAGGTTTTAACCTTAAAGTAAAGGTTTAAGGCATCGCTGTGAAGTTCCTGAACCTCTGGCATTGTAGTAGTTAGTTTAACAATCTCCATAGCTTCTTCTTTCTTTAAAATAATTCCCTGATAGGTAGTTTTTAGCCTGGTTAAATCCTGGTAATGTTTATAAAGGGCTTCAATCTTTTCATACTTTTCTATGGATACTGTCGCTAAGGTTTTTAATATCTGCTGGTTTTCTCTAATCTTTTGTTTGGTTTGAATTAAATTTTCCCAAAGAGCGTTTAAGGTATTTAAGCGTTCAAAAGCATCTTTAGCAATGAATTTCCGGGTTTTTAAGTTATTTAGTTGGGCAAATAATTCCGGTAAATCGGTAAATTCGGTAAGTTTCTCCTTTAAGGCAGTAATTTCATTGTTTTTATAACGGATTTCCTCATCGATACTTCTAATGTCCCGGGAAACACTTTTGGCCGCATAATCTAACAAATGAACTCCCTGAAATTGGCCAATTGCTTTAGCCTTACGGGTACCCGATTCAAACAGTAAAAAGGGAGGTTCTAACTGGCTTCCCAGGTTTAAAGCGACTTCCCAATCTTTATCTAAGCGAACTTTGTGAATCCTTAAAGCTTCAACAATTTCCGGTGGAACTTCCTGGCCAAATTTTTCAAAAACTACCGGTTCTTCCCCGGGCTTCATTAAAACATAACGATTTTTCCGCTCACTTCTTTCCCGGGAAAGAATCAAGCCATTGGAAAAATAGGCTGTCACCCGAGCCTCTTTCTCCCCCACCCGGATAAACTCTGTACCTTTAGGTTCGTTATAAAAAAGCCAGCGTAAAGCCCTTAAAACAGCAGTTTTACCCCGGTCCGATTCCCCAACGATGACATTTAAGCCTGGCTCAAAATTAAACTCCGTGTACTTATGGGACTGAAAATTAACTAAAATTAATTTTTCAAGATACATCTTCCCCACCCTCCCGGGCCATTTCTATTTCGGCTTGCGCTATACGCTTAATTGCCTCAATCCGGACTTCTTCGGGAAGTTGCTCTTTTTGGGCGATTTCTTTTAAGATGTTTTCCAGTTTTAGGCTTCGAAAATCGCCGGAGGTGCGCACTTCGCTTTTTATCCGGGCCAGCCGTTCTTCTCTTAGTTTCATTTCCGTTGCTTTTTCAATATTTAAGACCTGCTCCCCGGGAAGGGCAGACTTTAGAGGTAAAAGCTTTGTCGTAATCCCGTCTCTCCCTGCTTCAATTAAAACCATCTGCGGCCTACGGTTTACTTCCGCTGCCAGTACAGTAGTCCGGACCAAGGCCCCGGGATTTAAAAATTTGCGGTGATTTACGGTAACTTCTTTAAAACCTAAGTGAGCATGACCGGTTAAAGTTAAATCGGCCTGGGTATCTTTTATATCATCAATTAAGGTATAAGCCACTGTCTGGAGAAACGGCCGATCTAACAGCATCCCGTGAACGATGTGGATAGCTAAATCCGCTTCTTTATTTTTTACCAGATAGCCTTCCCGGCCGCGTTCGGTATCAAGGTCAAAGTGGTATCCCTGACCGGTAAGCTGGAGTTTTATCCCGTTCTCTTCAAAAAACACTTTTTCTCCAGCTTCTAGAATTTTTATAAGCCCCACCTGCCCCAGTAACCCCAGCATGGTGCGACTTAAAGTTTGGGGATTTTGACCGAAAAGATCATGGTTACCGGGAACAATGTAAAAAGGCTTTCTCAGATCTTTTAAAAAACGCACCACATCGCCCACCACATTAATGGCAGGGTTGGGTACTTCAAATAAATCGCCCCCATGAAAAACCGCATCTACCTGAAAGCTTTGGGCCGTTTGGACCACTTCCTCCATTTTTTTGCGTAAAGTTTGCGGAAAATCATCCAGCCGGTTCTGGGGCGAATTACCCCGAAAATGGGTATCGGTTATATACAAAAAGCGCATTTTCTCTACTCCTTTAAGGCATACTCGTAACCAAAAGGGTTGTGATCTGTTTTAATAAGGATACCTTTTTCCACCTGGTCATTTAAAAAAGTTAAAACCTCATCATAACTTATTTCCTTTCCTAATTCATCACCAATATAAGGTAAAAGAGCATTTAGTGAAGTGGTTTTAAGGGGAAGAAACTTTTTTATGGCAGCAAATAATTTCTCATCAGCTTTACTTCCCTGCTCTATTAGTTCATCAAAGGGATTTTCGGTGTACGGGCTTTTAGTATGAGTTGCCCGGATTTTCACCGGGATGGTCCTTCCAATCCAGGCAGAGCTTATATAAGCTAAACCCGAAGGCAGGTAGGGAAGTTTCGCCGCTTCTTCCCCGGTAATATCGGTTTCCTCGCGGATGGTGCCAATGTCAGTTGCTCGGACCGTGCGGAAAATAAATTTGGTAGACAGCTGGGCGGTTATGGTTTCGTCCAACAAAGCAGGGCGCTGAGTCGCCAGAGTTAAGAATACCCCGTACTTTCGTCCTTCCTGGGCTATTTCCCGTAATATCCTGCGGGTAGGGGTTTCCTTATCCCCTTTAGGAGCAAAGTTATGGGCTTCATCGGTAACAATGAAAAACGGCGGAAAATACTCGCCCGCTTCCCCAAAGGTGCGTAAATCCACATAATTTCTCCGGGCATAGTACATTTTTCTTATTATATACGCCGAATAGATTTTAAGAAGGCTTAAATTTCCTCGAATTACTACCGTTTTTCTCTGCAAAAGGGCAGATTCGGCTAATGAGACGGATTTAGAAAAGAGATTTTTGGCCCTTAAGCTTTCAAAGCGCCAGAGAATACCTTTTAAGCTCTGGTACTGGTTTACCCGGTAGCCATATTTTTCGTAAATATCCCGGACGTAAAGATACCTTTTCAGAGCTTCCCCTTCTAAATAGTCGGAAAGAGTTGAGCCTTTAAACTGTTTTTCATTTTCTAAAGCTTCAATTAAAGCTTTTAATTTATCCGAAAAAGTAATCTCACTGTCCCGCCCGGGCTCAAACAGTGCTTCCACAGCACTTTCCATCGATTCACTGATGCCGCTTATTGAATTTAAAAGGCTTATAAGCTCCGGGGTGGTAAGGTCGGAAAAACGTATCCCCACTTCTTCACCGATTTTTAAAGCAAGATACCGCTCCCGGTAGTCCCGGGCAATTTCTTTGGGGATTCCCGGATAGGGTTCAGAAAACTCCATTTCCCCGTGGGGGTCAAAAACAAGACAAGGAATTTTTTTAGCCATCAGTTCTTCTAAAAACACCCTTAGACCAAAGGATTTTCCCGACCCCGAACCGCCAAAAATCCCCACATGAGGGTAATCGGCCATGGAACGATAATCAAAAATAAAAGGTACACCCCTGCCTGCTACTGGCTCGTTATTTTCTAAGAGACAATACAAATTAGAATATTCCGGCGGTAGTGGGCCTAAAGCTTCACTACCGGCAATTTCTCCTAAGATAAGTCCTTTATCCGGGGTTTGTCGTACCAAAAGGTCAGAAACTTCCGCAAAAGTTGGGATCCGGGCGCTTGCTCCTACTTTTATGGGAAAGGATGCCGTATCTAACAAGCGCACATAAGCAATATTTACTTCCTCTTCTCCAAGATTAAACCCAAGTTTTGTTAAGCTCTCCAAAACTTTTTGGTCTAAAACCGCACCTTTCTCAAAAGATAAGGGAAGATAGCGGTTTAGAGATTTGGCTTCAATTACTACCCCACGTAAATTCCCTAAATCGGGATCTTCTACAATTAAGATTTCATTTACCGAAAACTTCTTTTTCTCCGAAGCCAGATAAACAAACTGCTGGGTACTAATACCAATAACGCGCAAGACATATTCACCCCCTTTAAAGCAGCCGCTCTTCCCGAAGCGGTCGTAAGTATAACTCTAAGATTTCCCGGTCAAAACAAGAAGCAAGGAGTATCTCTACCGTTTCTTTCGATAATTTAGTCTTGGAATCGATGACATCAAGGAAAAAAGGAATTCCGCGAGAACCTTCTGGAGTTAGAGCATATAAAAGCTCTAAAGCCATCTTCGCCCGCTCTTTTTGACTCTCTAAAAAATCCACCGCAATAGCCTGGGGATGCCTGCTAAGTCTTGCAAAAACCGTAAAGAAACCTTCTTTTAAGGTTTCGTCAAAGAAAAGCGCCTCTCCGGGGTTTAATAGGCCAAAAAGAATTTCCCGGTCGTAAATCCCTATCCGGTCGGTTAAGATTTTGGCAATTGCCTGAGACTGGGCTTCTTCAATAATTCCAATTCCTAAGACATCTTTTTCCAAAAGGGCCTTTTCCACCTGTTCCCACCTTTCGGGAGCGTGCCGGCGGTAACGGATAAACCCCCCATCAAAAAGCATTACATCCGGCTTAAACCGGTCTATTGCTTTTAAAGAAGCTTCAAGCTCTAAAGCCGGCAGCACACGATCTTTGGGATCATCATCTGGTTTATCCTCTAAAAAAGGTGCTTTAACATCGCTTACTATAATTTTATCGCCTTTTGGAGTTGCCGCATAGGCCTGGAAAAAAAAGATGCGATAGGGGTAGACTCCGTAGTAATTTACCGAACCATCTATTCCGGTAATGAGGAGGTTTTCGTTGCTGGCATAATTCTTAAGGCTAATAAATTTAGCTCCACGCTTTTTAAGCATTTCTCTTATGGCCACCCGGTTTTTTAAATTTTCCCGGCGGTTTTTTAATAAACTATTTAATTCACGAAGTTTATTTTGGAGTTCCGGGCTTAAATCAAACATACGTTTCACCTCGATAAATAAATTCGTCTTATTTTTTTAAATCCCTGCACCAATTAACATATTTCAATCTACCTTTACTTAAAAAAAAAATATTTTTTCTTCCGAAGCGGGCAGACAATCGATAATAATAGTAGTTTACCACAAATCACCGTATCCAACTCTAATCCATTTTAAGTAAATAAAAAAGGGCTGAACCGGTTTTTTAGCGGTCAGCCCTTAATTTTATTTTGCCTTATTTTTATAATACGGTATCACCAATGGCATTGTAACTATCAGCATTAAAAAAGTTACCCATAGAAAACCGCCAATTAACTCTGTTGGCCGGTAGTTACCCGTTAAGAAAGCCAGCCCCAAAAAGAGTAAACCCGTTAATAATGATAACGTCCAGTACACTACGCGGCTTTTCTTTAAAGCCTCTTGCTCGGTCATTTACACCACCGCCTTTCCGGAAGGCTTAAATCTTTTTAAGAGTAGAGTATTTAAGGTCACCGACACCGAGCTAAAAGCCATCAGTAGAGCAGCCAGCTCCGGGCTTACCAGGGAATGGGTGAAGGGATAAAAGACTCCCGCTGCAAAAGGTATTCCCAGGGTGTTATACACAAAAGCCCAGAAGAAATTTTGCTTGACTTTACCAAAAGTTGCCCGGGCAATGTCTAAAGCATTGACAATATCTAATAGGTCCCCTTTTACCACAACCACTTCTCCAGCTTCCTTGGCAATGTCAGTACCGGTACCCATGGCTATCCCCACATCGGAAGCTGTTAAGGCAGGTGCATCGTTGATACCGTCCCCCGCCATGGCTACCAGATATCCCTTCTCCTGATAAGTTTTAATTGCTTCCACCTTGCCTTCGGGTAAGACGCCGGCCACCACTTCGGAAATTCCCACCTTTTGGGCAATAGCCCTGGCGGTAACTTCATTATCCCCGGTCAGCATTACCGGAATGTATCCTTTTCTCTTTAAAAGTTCAATTGCTTTGGCGGAACTTTCTTTAACGGTATCAGCAAGGGCTATAACTCCGACTAACCGATGATCGGCAGCAAAATAAACCAGGGTTTTCCCTTCAGCTTTTAGTTTTTCGGCAATTTCTCTGGTAAGCGCCGTATCGACATTGTTTTCCAGCAGAAACTTTTCACTCCCCGCCAGAATATTGACGCGGGCAAAGGAAGCAATAATTCCTTTTCCTGGTATATTATGAAAGGTCGTAGGCTCTGCAGGCTCAGCCTTGTTTACCTCGCGGTATTTTTTGACGATGGCCTGAGCCAGGGGATGCTCCGATAATTTTTCGGCTACTCCAGCAAGTTCAAGCAGTTGCTGTTCGTTTATTTCGAAAGGAATGAGATCCGTCACTTCCGGCTCTCCTTTGGTAATGGTGCCGGTTTTATCAAAGGCTATTACTTTTACTTTGGTCATTTTTTCAATTACCTCGGCGTTTTTAAACAAAACTCCGTATTCGGCTCCTTTACCGGTCCCCGCCATGATAGCACTGGGCATAGCA
Source organism: Carboxydothermus pertinax (assembly GCF_001950255.1). Taxonomy (NCBI): domain Bacteria; kingdom Bacillati; phylum Bacillota; class Clostridia; order Thermoanaerobacterales; family Thermoanaerobacteraceae; genus Carboxydothermus; species Carboxydothermus pertinax. The sequence continues at coordinate 2,219 of NZ_BDJK01000015.1, read as the reverse complement.
AGGCCCACTGCACAGGGGCAGGAAATTACCAGCACCGTTAAGCTTACCAGCATGGAAAAACCAAAAACCCCTACTTCGGCAATCTTCGCGGGAGACATTAAAAAGCGGGTTTCAGGAGTGAAAAACGCCTGGTAGCCGTAAAAAAACCAGAAGAAAAACGCGGCCAGCGCGAGTAAATGCACGCCCAGAATAAAGTTTCCCGCCACCACATCGGCAAGATTTTGCAAAGGAGCTTTGGTAGTTTGAGCTTCTTCCATAAGTTTTATTATCCGGGATAACGAAGTTTCTTTTCCCACCCGAGTTGCTTTGATGGTTAAAGCACCGGTTTTTATGATACTGCCTCCCAAAACATGACTTCCTTCTTCTTTATCCACGGGTAGACTTTCACCGGTCAACATTGATTCGTCCACAGCAGCCGTTCCCCGCTCAACAACCCCGTCCACCGGGATCGTCTCCCCGGGTCGCACTACTACCAAATCACCAATCTCCACCTCATCAGCAGGAATTTCCTTCTCCGCACCGTCAATTAGCACCCGGGCAGTTTTTGGTTTTAAACTGATTAATTTTCTTAAAGCTTCCGAAGTTCTGCCCCGGGTTAAAGCTTCTAAATACCGCCCCAGGATAATAAATGCAGTCAAAAGAGCGGCAGATTCAAAGAAAGTAGCTTTGGGTCCGCCAAAACCAGCTTTTGGAAATAAGGTATTAATCACTGCAATTATATAGGCTGAGCCAATACCGGTAGCATACAAAAGGTTCATATCGGTAACTCCGCGTTTTAAACCCTGATAACTTTTAACAAAAAACTCATAACCACCATAAATAACCACCGGCGTGGTTATGGCCATTAAGAAATAGTTGTTTCCCAAAAATTCCGGCACGAAATATTTAAAAATCCATAAATTATGCATCGTTCCCAGCATTGCCAACAGCGCCAACGGCCAGACCACCAGCATTTTTAGCCTTTGATGGCGAATTTCCTTTTCCCGGGCTTCTCGCTCCCTGGCCAAGGGGTCAATTTCCTCATAATTAAAGATTTCATACCCCAGTTCCCGGATTTCCCTCTTAAGGCGTCCAACATCTAAAACCCCTTCGTAAGCTTTAACCGTAAGCGTTTGTGCCGGCAAATTCACAGTGGCTTCCAGGACGCCATTAAAGCCCCGGGCCACTTTTTCCACTTTCTGTACGCAAGCAGCGCAAGTCATGCCTTCCACCCGGAACTTGTAGTCATTAACTCCCATCTCATAGCCTAATTCCTCAATGACCGTTGCAAAATCTTTAATACCAGTTTTTCCCGGGTCATATTTTACTGCTACCTGATTATTGATGAGATTTACCACTACCTGCTCTACCCCGGGAATTCCCGATACACCCTTTTCTACCTTTTTCACGCAAGCTGCACAGCTCATCCCGTAAACTTTTAAATTAACCGTCTCCATAGCCATCACCGTCCCAAAATTTGCGTCTAAACGCCTAATTAATTTTTTGTGTTAAAAAAGGGGTACGTTTTATTGTACCCCTACAACTTCGTAACCTGCTTTTTCTACCGCTAATTTCATTTGCTCAACAGTAGCTAAGTTAGGGTCAAATAAAACCGTTGCTAGCCCTTCGGCTAAATTTACAGCGGCCATTTTAACCCCTTCTACCTTATAGAGGGCCTTTTCCACCGACATTTTGCAGTGGTTGCAGGTCATGCCCTCAACTTTTAAAACTACCGTTTGCTCAGCATTGTGGCTGTGAGCTCCACAAGTTTCACACATGATAACTCGTCCCCCTTTATTTAATAAATTTATCTAAAACCTCTAACAGCTCTTGAATCACCGGCTCTTCCTCGCCGGTCTTTATTGCCCTTTTTACACAGCCTTTTAAATGGCCTTCCAAAACTAAAAGGGCAACCTTTTCCAGCGCACCTTTACAAGCCTCAATCTGGTTTAAAATATCAATACAGTAGCGGTCTTCTTCTACCATCTTAGCAATGCCTCTAATTTGTCCTTCCAAAAGCTTTAATCGTCTTAAGATGCCTTCTTTATCGCGAACGTACATTTGCACCTCCTATACCCCCCGGGGGTATTTTATTTGCTTTTATAATATTACATTTCGTCGTTAATGTCAAGTATTTTTTTAATTACCATTGTAGATAGGCCAGAGAATCGTTCACAATATTTTTTTAAGCTAAAACAGGCATTGAAAAAGGTGGGTATCCCTCGGGTATTATTAAAGTG
>NZ_BDJK01000014.1 GCF_001950255.1 Carboxydothermus pertinax | reverse complement strand
TTCGATATCTCTTCCTTGCCCTGGGATTATTTGCCCCGAAATTTAAAGCTTTTGAACGAAACTATGGCCTATTACCATTTAATAAATATTTTAAGAAATTTTCAGGTAAACTTTTCTTTATATAATTCCATCCATAATATAGGATTATATAATAAACAATTGTTGCCAGCACCGCTATAATTACTAAATATCCATAGTTATTAATTTTGAAATTGAATAAATAAATAAAATTAAAATATTTTAAATAGGTAAATAAATAAATTGATATCCCAATACTTCCCAGAACAAGGCTAAAAAGTGCATAAATTGCTTTTTTTCCTATAAGGACCAGGAAGAGGGGTAAAAGGGTGTACAGCAAAAGATACTTTAATCCGACTAAAGGATTTAAAAAAACCATTTCTAAAAAACCCAATAAGAAAAAATAAAGCAAAGCTTGACGTTTTCCTAAATAATCTCCACAAAAAAGTACTAAAAAACCTTGAACAAAACCAATGACTCGAGGTGCTATCTGCAGGTACTCCGACATAAATCCGGCTAAAAACGCAAAAGTCACCAAAAAGGTGGCTATAAGATCTTTTCTTAACAACACGAAATAAAATCTCCTCCCATACATTCACAGCAGGTATCCAAAAGACACGCACCACAGGCAATATCACAAAGAGAAAAGCCTTCCCGCCGGTAATGCCGGGGATAATTGGGATAATAAGTAAAAACCTTTTCTTTAAGATGCGGTTCAGCTTTTTCAAAGGCGCGAAAGGCTTCAGAAAACTCTCCAGCTAAATCATAAAGGATTCCTAGTAAATACCAATATTCGGCGCTAAGTCCATTTGAAATATCATTTTTTACTATTTTAATTTGTTCGTCAAGCGATTTGTACTTGATTTTTTCCCAATAAAGTTCAAGGTTTTTGGGTAAGTATGCGCCAAGATTCAGGCAATAATCCATATTCACCCTCCTTTAAAGGTAAATTTTTTACAAAACCGTAGATGGTTTTAAAATAACTGTTTTGCAAAATTGCAATCATTTCCGGAGTAAAATTTAAGTCTAATTTGCTTAAACGATCTTTTATTACTTCTAAGTGCCGAAATAATACATAATTAATTTCTTGTAATGCTTTACCTGTTACCCTATCTTTTAATTCAGGATATGCGGCTAAGATCCCATTAAATCGACGTAAAATCAGGTCTTTTTTAAAATCATGAAGTGCATCTAAAAGATAAATTAATCTACCAACGTAAAAGGCAAGCTCATAAGCGAGAAGGGTCTTGTTTAAGGGAATATCTTTGTCTAGTAAAGTATCAGCAGTTATTATTCCCAGTATTCCTCCAGATATTTCTGCATAAAATTCCAAAGTTTTATTGTATTTCTTTTCCCGAAGTTGTTGCTCAGCTAAAAATGATTCAAAAAGTCCTTGGAAGTTAAATTGTTTTACGGGGAAATCTTGCCATAAATCAATTAACTTTAGTCGTAAAAAAATTTTGGTATAATATCCTGCTTTTGTTATTCCATAAGTAGGGTTTTTAAAGCGAAATTTTTTTTTAAGGGTATAAAGGCAAAAAAACTCTTCAAGGTTTTCATGATTTTCAAGGAGCGTATCAATAAAAATGGCCCAAAAGGTAAAATCATAGTTGTTTATTACCTTAAAACCTTCAAAGTTTTTGCCCAACTCCCGACAAAGGGTACAATAAGTAGCTCGAAACTTTATTCCAAATTCAGTATCAGAATAGTTTTTGGGAAGTCGCATGAAACCAAACATATTTTCTAGATCCCGCCCGTCAGATAGTTAACCGTCTTGATACCAAGCACATATAAATCAACGGTTTTCAAATAAGTAAGGCAAATTTCGTCAAATAATACTTGACCTTTTTGATTATTCCATTTAACAACTGCAATGGGTATCTTAGGAAGCGGGTATATTAAAAACGATGTCGAACCATAAGAAAGTTTTTCAGCATTCAAGGAGTAAAGCCTTTCCTTAATTAGAGGCTTTTCGGCCAAAGGTTTCAAGGCTTCATAGGCAAAAGGTTGATAGTGGTGCATTCCTTCAGGTAAATCTAAAAATGACAGCCACTTATTTTTTGGAGGAAAACCGCTTGCCTGAAATAAATAGCGAACAATTAAGGTCTTCTCAAATTCGTCAAGATTTAATGTACTAAAAGCAAACCGAGTTAAATCAAAGTAAAACTTTTTTCCAAGATATGATAGATAAATTTTATCTCCCCGTAAGGTACCTCCAGTGCGTTCAGCAATCCGATGTTTACCAGAGAAAAAAATAAAATCTCTTAAGGCATTTTCAAACGGTCTCAACCTTTCATCTCCTATTTAATAATATATAAATTAGAATTAAAAAAAATACAAAAAGCCAAATTATAAAAGTAAAATTATTCGTTTGCAATGTAAGTTTAATGTTTCTTTCTTTAGCTTTACTATTTAATAAATGATAAAAACTAAGTGAACCTAAAGCTTTAATAATGGTTAAATTTAAAATATTAATATTACCATTACTGGCAAGAATATCTTCAATTAAAGCATTTAAGTATCTCTCCCGCTGTTGAGGATTAGCTTTAAAAAAGCTTTTAAGGTCTATTTTTAATTTTTTTAAGATAGGTACCAATTCTTGGTAATATTTTTTTCGCTCTTCTCGAGTTAAGGTACTTAAAGATTTTAATAAAATTTTTTCTGAAGACGGTAGGGAAAAATTATCTTCTTTTAACATTTTTAAAACTTTGTTTCCCATTTTCTTCCCTCTTTTTTATATTCTTTTTAAATTGTAAAATTCCTTTTTTTATAAAAAAGTCCGCTAAAGGTTAGCGGACTTAAGCATTTCTTTTACAAAATTAGGTAATGCAAAGCAAGCTTGATGAATATCTTCATTATAATACTTGGTAGCAAAATTAATTTTAGGAATAACTTCCTTAGGATTATAGCACTTTGAAGCAACGGTAAAAGCAAAAAAGCCACTAATATAAGCCGGTACTGGGGCTAAAGCAATATTTACAACTGGAAAGATATCTTTTAATGTGGTAACAATTTTAGTAAAAATTTCTGGATAAAAATTTGGAGATTCAGATTGAACTGAAACAACCCCATCCTCTTTTAAGGCATCGAAAAGAGAGCGGTAAAATTCCTCGCTGTATAAGACTACAGCTGGTCCCACTGGATCAGATGCGTCAACAAAAATTAAGTCGTAGGTGTTTTTAACGTTTTTTACAAAGCGGATACCGTCGTCAATTATAATGTTTACCCTTGGATCATTAAAACTTTGACTTAAAAAAGGTAAATATTCCCTTGCTGCTTTGATTACTTCTTCATCTATCTCGACTAAATCAACCTTTTCAATTGTCTCGTGTTTTAAAACTTCCCGCAGAGTTCCTCCATCTCCCCCCCCAATGATTAAAGCCTTTCGAGGAGCTTTATGGGTAAAGGCAGCAGGATGTACAAGCATTTCATGATATACATACTCTTCTTTTTCAGTAGTTTGTACGGCCTCATCTAAAACTAAGGCCCGACCTAATTCAGCAAATTCTACCACCGTAAGATTTTGATATGGAGTTTTTTTCTGGTATAATATATCAGAAACCCGCCAGGCTACTTGATAATTCTCATTATGCTTTTCATAAAACCACATTTTCATTACATTGCACCTCCTAAATTAATTACAGACTTTTTAAGAAGAAAGGAGCTTGTAAATGGCAACAGTCGGTTTTGTAGGACCAAGCGGCACAGGAAAAAGTCACCGAGCGGCTCTGATTGCCTATGAAAATAATTGTCAATTAATAATTGACGATGGTTTAATTATTAAAGGGCAACAGATTTTGGGTGGTGTCTCCGCTAAAAAGCAGAATTCCAAAATTGCCGCTATCCGCGTAGCCCTCTTTCAAGATGATTTCCACCGGGAGATGGCCAGAAATATTCTGGCAAATTACAAATCAGCAAATATTTTAGTTTTAGGTACTTCGAAAAATATGGTAGAAAAAATATGTGAAAATTTATCCATTGAAAAACCCCAAAAATATATATATATAGAAGAAGTGGCATCACCGGAAGAAATTAAACTTGCCCGTTTTCAGCGTTCACGTCTTGGAAAACACGTTATTCCAGTTCCAGCTTTTGAAGTTAAAAAATCATTACCTTCAATTTTTTTTGAACCAATAAGAGTTTATTTTAAAAGGGGTAAACAAAACAAAACAGTTTTTGACAAAACCATCGTTAAACCCTTCTATAACGAAAGGGGTAAGCTGTCAATAGCTGAAGAAGTCTTGGAAAAAATTTTAACTTTTATTATTACCAAAAATAAACCTATAAAAAGAGTTTTAAAGGTGGAATTAACTTACTCCTATGGACAATTAGCAGTAAAAGTAGATGTAGCGGTTGAGAAAAGCCAAAACATTCCTCAACAAATTAAAAATTTCATTCCCCAAGTAGTTAAAGAATTTGAAAGACAAACCGGGATAGAGATCATTAAATTAGACATAATTGTTAAAAAAATTTCTATTTAACTTCAATTAATTTATAATCTCTGCTTCCAAGGCCAATAGCTTCGCCATAAGCTAATTGTTTTTCCCAATTTATGGCTGGCTTATTGGCTTTAATTTTATCTACTCCTGGGGCCAATTTCCCAATTACTGAATTTTCTAATGATATTGCATTATTTACCAAATCAACAGCTGCCTGATCAATGGCAATAGGATCAAAAGAAGCTAAAATACCGATATCCGGAACCAAAGGTATATCGTTCCAGCTGCAGCAGTCACAATCCGGTGATATATTTGTTAAAAATGTTATGAAGGCAGCTTTTCCTTTTTTATCTTTTAAAACCCCATAAGTATACTCCACAATTTTTTCCTGGATAACATCTTTTTCATCTTTCCAGTTGATTTTTATTGCTTGAAAGTTACAAGTGGCAGTACACTCCCCACAACCAATGCAAAGATCATAGTTAATTACTGCTTTTCTATTTTCATAAAAAATCGCATTGGCAGGACACCAACGGGCACATTTTTGGCAACCGGTGCATATATCTATTTTTACTTCTGGCTTTAAATCGGAATGCATTTGTTGTTTTCCCGAACGACTTCCAAGTCCCATCCCGATGTTTTTTAAAGTACCGCCAAAACCAGTTGCTTCATGTCCTTTAAAGTGAGTTACCGCTATAAAGGCATCTGCCAGTACAGCAGCACTACCAATATTTACCTCTTTAAAGTGTTTAAGGTTTACAGGAACCTTAATATAATCTTTACCGGTTAGTCCATCGGCTATTATTAAAGGAGCTCCCACTACAGCATAATCAAAGCCATTTTCAATAGCTGTTTCTAAATGATCAACAGCATTGGCGCGGCTTCCAACATACAGGGTATTAGCATCAGTAAGAAAAGGTTTGCCCTTCTTTGCCTTTACTTTATTAACTATCCTTCTCAGGAATTGGGGCCGAATATAGGCAGTATTACCCCTTTCGCCAAAATGAAGTTTAATTGCAACTAGATCATTGGGTGCTACAATTTCCATTAAACCACTACGGTCAATTAAACGTTCGAGTTTTTCTAATAAACTTGAGCCTTTTTGAGCATGCATATTTACATAATAAACTTCAGAACTCATTTTAAACCCCCCTTTTTTTAATGCCACTTTCCCGATTTTAATATTAAATACATTAATGAAAGAGCAGCCCCTATTGATAATAAATAAGTAGTTGTTCCAAGGGTTTGTAAAAGTTGTCCATCAGCTGCTACAATTAACCCTGAAGCAATTAATAAAGAGGCAATGATAAGACCAAAAGTAATCCGCATAGACGTCCGGTCTAATGCTTTTATGATTGACTCTAACCCCGCATGTTTAAAAACCACTTGGCTATTTCCTTCATCAAACTTTTTTAAGATTGATAATAAAAGTAATGGTATCTTCTCACTAACCTCAAGCTTTTTATATAAATTTAAATAAATTGCTTGGGGCTCAAGATATTTGAAATAATTTTTACTCAAAGCTTGTTCACTGTACTCCTTTGCCAGATCCAAGAAATTAAAGCGAGTACCTAAAGAAAAGGCAGTACTTTCAATGTTTAAGGCAGCTTTCCCAATATAAACAAGATTTGCAGGAACGTTAATACCATACTTTATGCTAATTTTAATAATATCAAGAATTATTCGTCCCGCCAAGACCTCTCCTTTACCTATTTCTGATACTAGTTCAATTATTTTATAAATTTCCTGGTAAAAAGTAAAATCATCAATTTCTCCTCGATGTTGGCCAAGACGGTAAATTAAATTAATTATACCATTGAAATTTTTTTCACTTAAATATAAAAATAGCTCAGAAAGAATGTCGCGAGTTTTATTATCAATAAATCCAACTGCTCCAAAATCCACAAAGCCAATTTTTTTATCTTTAGTCAGTATAATATTTCCTGGATGGGGGTCAGCATGAAAGAGATTTTCTATTAAAAGCATTCGACAAAAACTTTTAACCAGCTTTTCCCCTAAAGCTGGATAGTAAACCCTATTTTTTAAAAAATTCGTTAACTGGTTCCCTTCAATGTATTCCATGACCAAAATATTTCTTCCGGATAAATCTTTAAAAGCTTTTGGAATAAGTATATCTTCTTCTGCTTTTAAGGCGTTGTAAAAAATTCTAATATTTTGTAGCTCATGTAAAAAATCCAATTCTTCTTTTAGTTTTAATTCAAATAAATTATAAATTTTTTCTAAGTCTAAAGGAGAAATGAACCCCAAAACTTTAAATTGGGGTAAAAAATATTTCTTTATTATCTCTAAATCAGTTGCAATTATCTTTTCTAAAATTGGTCTTTTTATTTTTAAAACCACTTTTTGACCGTTTAGAAGAGTTCCACGGTAAACCTGAGCGATAGAAGCACTAGCTAAAGGAATTGGTTCAATTTCTCTAAACTGGTTAAAATAATTTTCGTGCAAAGTTTCTTCAATAAATTTTTTACAGTCTGTAAAAGGCACAGAGGGAACATTATCTTGCAAATTTCGCAAAACTGCAACAAGTTTTTCATCGACCAGATCCGGTCGAGTACTTAAAAACTGTCCAAACTTAATAAAAGTCGGACCTAATTCTGAAAACAATTGTAAAATTTGTTGTTCATCTAAAAGAAAGGTTTTGCTCTCTTTTTTTATTTTATTTTCTAATATTCTCAAACCATATTTTCCCAATATCCTAATGATTTCTTTAAGCCTTTGGGTTTCCTGCATTTAAACCAACCCATCTAGATAATATAGAGAACAATATTATTTTTTCCCCAAAATCTCCTTTACATTCCTCGTACTTTCTTTAAGCGAATGTCTAAATCTACCGGTAACCAGTAATGATGACAAAGTTGAAAAATACGGGAAGTTGTTCGCTCTCCTAAGTAGCTTTCTAAATCTTCAAGGCCAATATTTGTAGTAATAATAACAGGTAATTGATAATTTAACCGGTGATTGATAATTAAATATAAGGTGTTTCGAGTCCATTCAGTGTAATTATGGGCTCCCAGGTCGTCTAGAATTAATAACTCTGAAGATAAAGCTTTTTTCATTAAAAAACCGTCATCCTCTTCCCCGAAGCTTTGCTTAACTTTTTCTAAAAATTCCGGAACAACTACAAATAAAACCTCTTTTCCCGCTTTAATTGCTTCATTGGCTATTATAGCAGCTAATAATGTTTTACCACTACCTACCGGGCCGGAAAAATATAAACCTTTAGTTGGTTTATTAAGAGAAAGTAGTTTAACAAAATTAACTGCTGCTTTTAATGCTCGCTGGGCACTTTCATAATAAGAAATATTACGTTCCCGGTCAAAGTGGAACTTTGAATAATAGCTTAAATTAAAATCAGAAAAAGACTTATTCCTGTAAAGGGGTGGAATTAAGCTCTGAACTTGTTTTAAATCATGACTTTTTTTAGTAACGCAGTGACATTGAATATATTCTCCCTTTTCGTTTTTTATTAAACCCCGGTCTTGGCAATCTGGACAGTTTGCCATCTAAAAATCACCTAGCTTAAATAAAGTTTTTTAATTATCTCTTTCTTTCTTTCGTCTGAGTCCTTGGACTCTACTTTACTTGTTTTTGGTGTCCTTTTCTTTTTTGTTTGTTCCTCAAAAGCATTAATTTCCTCGATGGATTTTAAATTATTTGTTTCCCATCGATATAATATAGCATCGATATAGCGAAAACTTTTTTTATTTAACATAACTGCACGCTTTAAAGCTTCATAAATTAATTCTTCTTGATACTGCTTTTGATTAAGCCAATTATCAATAAGCTCTATTTCCATTGGCGATAATCCCCGGCCAAATTCGCGACTAAAAATTTCCACTACTCTAGAGGTAGTGTCTAGGTTTACCTTATCTGGAATTTTATTACTTTCCTTAAAGACTTTTTGAGCAGCCCAGAGATCTGTAAGTTTTTCCAATAGTGGTATATAATCAATTGTTTCCACGTATTTTGCGGATTTTTCATCAAACTTACGGCTAACCGAGATAATTCCTTTTTTGATAAGTTCGCGGTAGTTTTTTTTAACTTCAGCTAAATCTTCTCCTAAAGTTTGGGCAATAAATTCAGCCGAAGGTAGCAAATTCCCTTCATTAATAAAACTCATAAGCTGCAACAAAAATACCAGTTCTTTTTCATTTAAATTTAAGTGTTTATAATTTTTTAAAAGAAAGGTGGGAACACTTATTAAACCTTGATTAAAAAGTTCCGCCAAAAATAAAGTAAGTCCACTCATTAAAAATCCTCCCTGGCTGAAACTACCCCATTCGTCAAAGAAACCGGTTTTAAGTTGAAATTTTTAAGAAGGGTTAACATTGTTTCTTGCCCAAAACCAAGTTCAGAAAGGGAATGAGCATCAGAACCAATAACAAACTTATCTATTCCTAAAGAGATTAATTTTTTTAGAAAAAATTGATGAGGATGAATAAAATCGTATCCCCGCCTTAACGAAGAACTGTTAAGCTCGATAACAAGCTCCCTTTTTTTAATTAATAAAAAAACATTCCTAATTCTCTCGTTGAAAATTAGTAAATTTTTCAGACCATAAAAAGATATGCCGTAGCGCAAAAATAAATCTAAATGACCAATAACTTCAAACAAACCGGATTGAATAAGGTTTTCTAATCTTTTAAAATATTTTTCTAAAATTTCCTCTGCCGACAACCGTGAAAATAAGGAAGGAGCTTCTTTTTTCGATGATATGGCAATGTGATCCAGGGTATGGATGGAACCCATTATAAAGTCAAAGGGATAATTTTCTTTTAACTTTATAATCTTTTCTTCAATACCTTCGAAATAACCTACCTCTAAACCAATTTTAACATTTAAACCATAGCTTTTATAGACCTCTCTTAAATCTAGTAATTCATCAAAATAAACTTTTAGCCAATCCTCTTTCTCCATTGGAACTAAAGTGCCATTTATCCTTAAAAACCAATCTATTTCCCGTCTTTCAGGTTCTGCCTCATAATGGGTGGTAAAGGCAATTTCTTTTAAATTAAGAGCTAAAGCCTTTTCACAATAATCCTTTGGCGTATAATTGGCGGCATCAATTGAATAGCCAGGGTGAATGTGATAATCCTGCACCTGTTACACCTCCATTCCTGCAATCAATACTATATCAGAATTTATCACTGTTTAAAAGAAAAAAGACCTGAAGTTTAAACTTCAGGTCGCGGAAGTAACCCTGCTCGTTCAACAATTACAGGAACAATATCTTCCCAGGCAATTGCCATTATATGCACCCCGGCAACGCCTTTAACGGCTTTCAAGTGCTCAATCATTTCCACAGCTATTTTAACTCCTTCTTCTTTCTGGTCTTCTGCTTTTTCCATCCGTTCAATTATGTGATCAGGCATGATCATACCAGCGACGTTTTTCATATATTTAGCCGCTTTTGCTGATTTTAACGGGGTTATTCCCGCCAAGATATATGCCCTTTCATGTAGTCCCCTCTCCCGAACCATTTCCATAAATCTTTCAAATCTTTCCATGTCAAAGATGCACTGGGTTTGGATAAACTGGGCACCAGCTTCAATTTTTTTCTCAAGCCTCAATACTCGAAATTCGAAGGGGTCACCAAAGGGGTTTTCAACAGCTCCAATAAAAAACCGTGGCTCATGTTCTTTAATTGCTTCTCCCGATAAAAACTGCTTTTCGTCCCGCATTTTTTTTATAGTTCGAATGAGCTGGATCGAATCTAAGTCATACACATTTTTCGAAGTAGGATGGTTCCCAAAAGATTGATGGTCACCCGTTAAGGCTAGAACATTACGTATTCCTAGGCTGTATGCTCCCAGGAGATCTGACTGTAAGCCAATGCGGTTACGATCCCGACAGGTCATTTGAATTATCGGATCTAGGCCTTCCGACAAAACATGGTACCCCGCTGCAATACTTGATAACCTTACTACAGCTGTTTGGTTGTCGGTAAGGTTTGCTCCGTCGATGTAATTTTTTAAGTTCCGGGCATGTTTTCTTACTACTTCTCCGTTACTATTTTTAGGAGGTCCAATTTCAGCAGTCACCACGAAATGTCCATCGGTAAATAATTTTTCTAAACGGCTCTCAGTAATCATAACCGGACCTCCTCCTTAATTACTTTTCGGGGACCGCCATCCCGGGCTTTGGACCAATCTTTAGGCGGTTGAATTTTAAGGATAAGGTCTAGACTATTTAAGCTCTTTAAACGGTCATAAATTAATTGCCAGGCACAGTCAATTTCACTGGAAACTTCACATTTCCCATTTTGGGAACCACCACAAGGACCATTTAACAAACTTTTGGAACAACGGATTACAGGACAGACACCACCAGTTAAATGTAAAATACACTCGCCACAGAGACCGCATCTTTCCCCCCAAACTCCCAGCTCTAAGTTCGCTCCCGCGAATTTCGTATTAAGAGCCGGATAAACCCACTTACCGGGGTAATTTTCTGCCATAAACTGTACTCCTACACCACAAGCGGTAGATAATACAGCGTCAGCTTTGGCCACTTCTTCCGCCACAGACTTTACATATTCCGGGTCACATTGTCTGGTAATAGTTGTGGTAATTGTTTTAAACTGTTTGTTTTCCTTTTGAAAATACAGGCGTAGGGTTGTTGCTAATTGTTCGGCTTCTTTTTCTCCACCTGCCAGACACACGGTTACACATCCACCGCAACCTAACACCAGAATATTTTCGTGTTTTTCAACCATTTTAATTATTTCTTCAATAGGCTTTCTTTCGGCAACAATCAAGTTTTGTCACCCTTTCCCAGAGTATTAAAGCTTTATTAAAATTGTTTTAAGACTCTCTAAGTCACCCGGTTTTAGTTCATAAAAAGAAAGTCTTGTCGGTTCATAACCAATTTCCTCTAAGATTTTTTGCGCCTCAAGAACTCTTTTTTGAGCCCTTAGGCTCCCTTTTAAAAACCGGCAATCGTTACTGGTTCCCCCAATGACAACGACCTTTTCAAACCCTTTTTCTATTGCTTCTAAGAGCATATTTACTGATAAAGTTCCGGTACAGGGGAGATCGGTAATCACTACATTTTCCTGAAGAGAAACCTTGTATTGGCCAAGTAAATCCAAAGTTAAATAGGAACAATAAGAGCAATGGTAAATTAATACTTTCCCTGCCATTTATTTCCCCTCCCCGGCTAAAACCCTGATTTCTGCTAAAACACCGTCGTGGGGACGGTTGTGCTGGACTATTGCCTTATTGGGACATTCTGAAGCACAAACACCACATCCTTGACAGGCAATTGGGTCAATATAAGCTACGTTTTTACCATTTATAACTTCTGGAATAGAATATGGACATACCCGGACACAAGTTAGGCAAGCTGCACACTTTTCTTCAATAACTTCGCTGAAATTGGTTTTTAGCTGGGATTGCTGAATTTGATTTAAAAAAGCTAGTACATTTTTTGCCGCATTTTGAGCAGAGTAAAGAATTTCCATTACTGTTTTTGGCCCTTGAGCTTCTCCTGCAATAAAAACTCCCCATTTCGGGAAATACCCTCCTGAAATATCCTGGTGTGTTTCGCGTAAAAAACCAAACTCATCAATACCAACTTTAAATATCTCAGCTAACTTCCTATTTTCTTCTTTTGGTTTTGTTCCTTCGGCAAGAACCAGTAAATCAAGATAAATATCATCTAGATAGTTTTCAGTTGTAATAACTTTAATTTTATCTCCAACTGTAGAAAATTCTGGATATTGCCCCCGGTCATAAGGAATAAATTTAACTCCCATATCTCTTGCTTTTAGGTATTTAAATTCATACTTTCCGTAAGCCATAATGTCTTGATAAAATATATATACTTCCTTTTGCGGAAATTTTTCTTTTAAATACAGAGCAGTATCTAAGCTCTTAATACAGCAGTTACGGCTGCAAAGGGGATTTTCTACATTACGACTACCGGCACACTGTAAGAAGCCAATAGAATTATATTCCGAAAGTTTATTATCGAAAGTATAAAAATCTTCCTGGTAAATTACCTTTTGACTTCTGGTAAAATTACCGTAACTTTTTTGAGCTCCAGTAGCTAACACAATTGCAGCTGTTTCCAACGTAAACTGTTGTCCAAAACGTTCCGCCAAAAGTTTATATTTACCAGGACCCCCAAAGACCTCTACCACCCGTGTATTTTTAAATAAATTAGCACCGCGATTTTCCAATAAAGTTACAGTTGTTTCAATGTGTTTCTTTAAATTCAAACCTTCTTGGGGAATGCTAATATTTTGATATCTTCCACCAAAAGAATTTTGCTTTTCAATTACCGTTACAGGTACTCCTTTTGCCGTCAAAGCTTCAGCGACCTTTAATCCTGCCAGCCCTCCACCTATAATGGTAACCCCGAGATTCACCTCAGCTTTAGTATTTAAAATTGGGCTTTTAAGGTATTGAATTCTGGCAAGTGTTCCTGCTACCATTGTTCTGGCAATGGACTTTAACTTTTCTTTGCCATATAAAGAAAACCCTTGTTCTTTAATGTTAACTACTTCAAAACGAGTTCCTAAATTTTCTTCCAATGCTAATTTTTCTAAACCAGTTTTAATTTTAACTTTACTGCAACCAACAAAAACTGTCCTGCCTATTTGGTTATCCAAAATAAACTTTTTAATTTTATTTAATTCCTCTTCTTTTAAGCAATCTGAAACAACCATTTCCGGAAGGTTTTCTGCTACTCCTTTTAATTCATCTACGGGTATTGAACCCCGGCAATTACAGTAGATAATACCAGTGTTTGGATAATTTTTTACAGCAATTTCTGGCTGGATATCCCTATTTAAATTAACCTCATTAAAGACAGAAGAGCCGGCAGAAATCATGCTCTCTGCCCCATCCATTGGGTTTAAAAGTGAACCGGCAAAATATATTCCTGGAAGGATTTGATGGGGATTTTCCGGGGTACCTGAGAAATTTATAATTTCCTTTTCCGAAATATTGAAATTTGCTAAAAGTTTTTTTAATTGCTGACCTAGATCTGCACCTTGAGCTAAAACCACCAGGTCAAAAAGTTCGTCTTTAAAGCGACCATTATCTAAATAACGAACGATTGGTTTATAGCTTTTTGGTTCTTCTTTAATAGCAGAAATCATATTACGAATAAAAATAACGTTTTTGGCAAGAGCTTTTCTGTATAATTTTTCGGCTCCTTTATTATAAAGCCGTAAATCTAAATAAAAAACTTTAATTTCTGTATCAGGCAAAGCTTGCTTTAAAAGGTCAATTTCCTTTAAACTGTATAAACAACAAAAACCAGAACAATAAGGCTTTCCAGCTCCAATTCCGTTGTTTCTGGAGCCTACACATTGGATAAAAGCAATTTTTTCTGGAGGATTCTTTTTAAGCTCACCAGTTTTTAGTAAATTTTCAAGTTCTAAGCCAGTTAAAACAAAACTATTTATTCCATATAAGTATTCAGCTCTTTCTTCAGGATTAAAAGGCACAAAACCGGGGGTAAGATAAATACTATCAAAAACTTCAGTTAAAGTTTCATTTTGACTTACAATCTCTACCGAAAACTTTCCGTTAATTTTATTAATTGTGGAAACTTTCGTATTATAAAAAAGCTTTGCCCTTTTGGATGCCATAAGGCTTACTGCTTTATTAGTATACAGGTAATCGCCTGGATGATAGATGCCGCTTAAAAAAGCTAAACTTATTCCCGGTTCTAAAGGCTTTTGGCTGTTAAATTTTCCTCCCGGCATTGATGTTTCTTCCACCAGCCAAACCTCGTGACCGTTTTCTTCAAGATCCAGAGCTATCTGTAAGCCAACGGCTCCGGCACCAACAACTAAAAATTTTTTAGCCATATTTACCTCCCCACCTTCCCCTTTAATCTTTTAACGAAGGGGGAACAAGATGTTTTGCAAACCACTTTTCTGTTGGAAGACCCAAGGCGTAACCAATAAGCTCGGAAATGTACAAGACTGGTAATAATTCTTTGTTTTGTTCTGGGGAATCCCAGTTAATTTGCCGACCATCCAAGTTTGCCTGACATAATGGACAAGCGGTTACTATTAGCTGGGCACCATTATCCCGAGCATTGGTTATAATGTTTCCCACAAGCTTTACCACCAAATTAGGCTTTGAAAGGGCTTGACTACCACCACAACAATCACTTTTAGCACTCCAGCGAACCGCTGTAGCCCCTAAGACTTCTAAAAGCTGCTCCATTTTCGTTGGTCGTTCAGGATTATCAAAGCCTACAACATTATGAGGACGTAAAAGTAAACAACCATAATAAGCAGCTATCTTTAAATCGGTTAAGGGTCTTTTAAGTAACTTTTTAATTTTTTCAATATTTTCTGGCTTTAAAACATACTCAATAAAATTTAATATTTTTATTTTGTTTTGATATTTAATACCTATCTGGTGTTCAAGCTCATATACTACCTCTTGAGAATGATTTGGATTTTCTGAAACTTCAAATTGAGCAGTTTTAAAAAGATTATAGCAGGCAGCACAGGGAACCAATACTTCCTCTAAACCTTCTTTTTCGGCCAGCATTAAATTCCTTAATGGAAGGCCAATTGCTAGTTCCGGAGCTGTACTGTGGCCGGCGGTAGCTCCACAACAATTCCAATCATCAATTTCTTTCACTTCATTATTAATTGCTTTAACTACTGCTAATACCGAATCATTATACTCGGAAGCAGTAGAATGGAGTGAACATCCAGGATAGTATCCGGTTTTCATTACTCACTCCCCTTTACCTTGGTAAATAAATTTTTAACTTCCCATATCTTGTTGATTTTATGGGGAGCTAATTTGATTTTTCCTTTAAAAAACATCGTTATGCCCATTTTCACATCCTGGGTAAAATTTTTTGTCTTAAACTTATGTTTAACAATCATTCCTAGCTCATAAGCCCGTCCGTAATTGTAAACGGTATCTAAAAAGCTCTCATAAAAGTCAGCCACGGGTTTAACTCCTATGGGCAAGTTTTGTTGAAAATGATAATGTTTTACCGCATCATGAATGGCCCCAACATCTATACCATTAGGACAACGCTGTACACAGGTTTTACAGCTGACACAAATCCAGGAAGCTTTACTTCCTATTAATTTTTCTGTTTGTCCTTTATTAATTAAATCCACTGCCTGATGGGGCAAGTAATCCATTTCTTCAGCAACAGGGCAACCTAAACTACATTTTTGACACTGAAAGCAGCGACTTACCGGTTGGTGAGAAAGCTCCACAATCTCCCTGGTTAGGGTGGTATTTAACATTACTATCCCTCGCCTTAAAAAATGGTATTAAGACGGGGCAAAGCCCCGTCTTTCTACTTTTGTCTAAAGGTTTTCAAATAAGAATCACAATAAATTTCTTTGTTGAGTAAGATATGAGCTGTAGCTGCTGCATCAACTAAAGCATCATCATCCACATCTAAGATAGCTGCATCCAAACCAGCAGTCATTGCCATAACCAGGTAAGTTCTATTGATAAGCGGCCGGTCCGGGCATTTTTGAGAAACGTTACTTAAACCTAAAACAGTTCTAGGTGCAGGATTAGCCATTAGCTTTATTTGCCGGATAGTTTCTAATACCTCCACGGCATGTTCTTGAGCAACATTAACCGGCAAAATAAGTGGGTCAATATAAAGCTCTGTCATGGGAATGCCATAGGCATCGGCATTTGCCACAAGCTCCATAGCTAATTGCGAACGGTCGTTAGCATCTTTGGGGACACCCTTTTCATTCATGGTAAGACCAATAATTGCCGCTTCATATTTTTTAGCCATGGGAAAGAAGATATCCATTTTCCACTGGTCGGCAGAAGTAGAGTTAATCATGGCATTACCGCGGTGAACCCTTAAACCCGCTTCAATGGCATCAGGATTAGTAGAGTCGAGGCAACAAGGAAGGTCAACGACTTCTTGTACAGTTTTAACCAACCATTCCATAACTTTTACTGGGTCTTCGGCCGTGGGGCCGGTGTTTACATCTAAATAATGAGCACCTTTTTCCGCTTGCTTTCTTGCCCAATCCTGAATCGGCCGGGGATCTTTGTTAAGAATTGCTTCCCTAATGTCTTTAAACATCCCGTTGATTCTTTCACCAATCAATACAAACATTTAATTTCCCTCCTATAAAAAATTATTTTAAAATTCTCTTAAGATGTTCTTTAACTTCAGCCAACGATTTAGGATGGCGCATAACAAACAGATGGCCACCCGACTGGAGTAAACCAACTGTGGTTACTGTTTCCCAGTGAATAGCTCGAAGTCCATAATCTCCCCACTCCGCTACTTCTGGATCCTTAGCTTCTTTGGCCTTCCAGGCTTCCTGACCTACAAAACACACTACCGGCATCGCCAAAATTTTATCCCCCGTTAAGGCTCCTAAACGCATCCGCTCAATAATGGAATAAGAATATTCAATACCATATCCCAATGCCCCAATTAGGGGGTCCATTACTATTCGGTTAGGTGCAAGGTTCATTTCCATAATCATAATGTTTAGCTGCTTTGATAAGTTAATATCGAGGGGAGCCGAAGCAACTACGGAGTGACCGTGCACCATGCAAGTGGCCACTATCGGCTTGTAATTATCTTTCGTTGCCGACGACAATAAACAATTTCTTCCAGAAAGCGCTTCACCGATTATTGGGAAAATTTCCGCATCTTTTTCTTCAACGCCGCAACCAATGATCATTAAAGGTACATCAATAGCATCGGCAACAGCTTTGCAAACCTCAGCAACTTCTGCTCCGGAGCGATTTAAACCATCGGGATGGGCTGAAACCAGTCTCAATGCTACTAAATCCGCTCCATATTCAACACACTTTCTAGCCCAAGCTACCGGGTCATTAATTACATCTTTAAACGGTTCCACTAAAATTTCCGGCCAGTCGCTGGGAGGAGTATCAAACACTTCTAAGGCAAACCGGGGAGGATTAGGTATTTCTCCTTCAAAGGTTAAAAACGGAAGAGTGCTGTCCCCTCCAAGGGTTACTGCTTTATCCCCTGTTCCAAGGGTAACTTCTACTACTTTAGAATTCCATTTTTCTTTAAAAACTTCTACAGCCATTAAAATCTCTCCTTTCATGTAAAATTAAAGGATACCAACATTTTGTAAAATTTTCCTCACTGCCCTTACTGCCGTACTGTCATCGGGTAAATTAATTAAAGGTTTACTTTGCCGGTCAAATTCAGTTACCAACTCATCATCGGGAATTACCCCAATTAACTTTAATCCGGTCTTTTCAATCTCCTCCTGAACCTCAGGAATATCTTCTTCGTTAATTCTTGTAATAACTAAATACTTATCTTTTATTTTTAAATCTAAAGAATCAATTAATTGTTTTATCCTCCCTGCAGATCTTATCCCCCGTACACTTCCGTCGCTGATGACAAAAAAGACATCCACTTCATCGGTAGTCCTACGGCTTAAATGCTCCATCCCAGCTTCGTTATCCATTACAATATAAGGATAATTGTTGCTAAGGGTTAAAAGAAACTGGCGCAATAAATTATTAGCATAGCAGTAGCATCCTTGACCTTCCGGGCCTCCCATTACCAAAAGGTCCACATCTTCGCCTTCCGAAAGGGTTTCATGGATTTTAAAACTTATATACTGGTCTTTGGTCATACCAGCGGGAATCGGGTCCATATTTTTAGCAAGACGATTAATCACATCGGAAATTGCTTGCTCTACTTCTAAACCCAAAGCTTCATTTAAGTTAGCATTAGCATCAGCATCTACTGCCAAAATTGGCCTTTTACCTGCCAGCAACAACTGCTTTATTACTAATGCGGAAAACGTAGTTTTACCTGTACCACCTTTACCAGCAACAGCTATTTTAAACGCCATTTTTACTCCTCCTACTTTTACTTATTCAACCGATGGAAATAAATGCAAATCGGTATGGGGAATAAAGGATGCAGAAACAAATTCATCCATAAAGGTGGTACCCACGCTTAGCTCCAAATAGGTCATTTTGCGTGCGATTTCCTTAACATCCGCACAAGCTTTACGGGATAATAAAGCTTTTCGAGCACCCTTTAGAGAGCTATTCCCCACATAGGCAAATTTATTAAGATCAATATCAGGCAAAAGGCCAATAGTTATAGCATCCCGAATGTTAAGATACTTACCAAAACCTCCAGCAATAATAACCCGATCAATAGCTTCTAGTGGTAAATCAACCATGGCTAACATTGTCCGCACTCCTGCAAAAATAGCTGCTTTAGCGCGAATTAAATTTTGGATGTCAGCTTCGGTAATTACTACATCTTTGTTAGTTCCACTTTCTGCGGCCCAGGCTAAAACAAACTCCAAACCGTCTTCCCCTTCCCGGATGCGTTCTTTATTAACTGTCCGGTCAATTTTACCATTTCGGTCAATTATTCCTGCCCTTTTTAAGTTTGCCAGTAAATCGATTAAACCTGAACCACAAATCCCTACCGGTGGTATGCCACCAACTGTTTGGTATTTAACTTCTTTACCTTTGTCCAAGATATTAACCCTTTCAATTGCCCCTTGCATGGCCCGCATACCATGTTTTATTCCACTACCTTCAAAAGCGGGACCGGCAGAACAGGCGCAGGTTACAAGCCAATCCTTGTTTCCTAAAACCATTTCTCCATTAGTTCCAATATCAATAAAAAGCGTGATTTCCTCCAAATTGGCAAGTCCAGTATATAAAACTCCAGAGGTAATATCCCCTCCCACATAGCTTGCTACATTGGGCATAACGTAAACTAATCCTTCGGGATTCATCTCAATTTTGGCCAAACTCGCTGGTATAGGTGGTATAAATAAAGCAGCCGGTGTATAAGGCTCTAAACGAATAAACCTTGGGTCAATTTCTAAAAAAAGGTGAGTCATAGTAGTATTGCCCGCAACAACCGCAGAAACTATATCTTTTTTCGCAATTTGCAGTTCAGTGCAAAGCTGTAAAACAAGCTCGTTGATAGTGGACAATACTGCTTTTCTTAATTTTTCCGCACCATCGGGGTTTTCGTCTACATAGATAATTCTGCTGATAACATCATCACCAAAAGCCGCTTGTTTATTGTAATTACCTTTAGTTCCTAAAACTTTACCGTTTGTAAGATCTATTAATTGCACAACTACAGTAGTTGTGCCAATATCAATGGCAAGTCCATAAAGTTTTTGTATTAAATTGCCGGGTTTTAGAAACATAACTTTATTTTTACCTAGATAATCATTTACTCCTAACGTTACGATAAAGTTTTCTTTCCTTAAAACTTGCGGTAAGTCCTTTAAATGTTCGTATTCCAGAATAAGTTCATTGCTTTCCTGACGGGCAAAGGTCGCAGTAAGTCTGGATAGATCATCTCTTGGGTCGTCAAGCGTAGGCACTGGTAATTCGAGAGATATTTGTTTAAAAAGTGGGTCAAACTCATCCACTTCGGCTAAGTCTAATTCGTTCATGACTCCAGAAGATTTATCCTCATCGGTAACAATTTGGTGAGTAGTAAGCCTGGAAGTAAAAGGTATTTCCACTACCAAGTCACTTTCTGGAAAGGTCTGGCAGGCCAGCACAAAGCCTTGATTTATTTCTTCTTGCTTTAGCTTTCCGTAACTAACTACCCTTTTTTGTCCTTCAACCACTTTAACCAGACACTTGCCGCAAGTTCCTGCTCCTCCGCAAACTGTTTTAATATTTATCCCGGCTAAATTTAAAGCTTCCATTAAATTGGTACTTTCTGAAATTCTTACTTCCTTCTGGTCTGGTTTGAACAATACTTTATGTTCTGCCATTTTTAAAAACCTTCTTTCTTTATAAATAAAAAATCTCCTTTTATAGCTTTATAGTTATGCATTCCAGCGTTGCTTAATAAAGGAGTTAATACCCGAGGACTCTCTTGGACCAACCAAAATCTCCCATCCAGATAATTCCTGGAGTTTACCACTCAGCACTGCAACTCCTCCCGGGAGAATTGCTTTCCGGTGGTTAACTTTTTCAGCAATACCACTTTCATTTAAAAACTGAGCAATTTTTTCGGGAGTAAATTTCCCAGCAGCCCAGGCCGTTAAAACTGAAGTTCCATCGGTATCTACCGGTAGGATGTATGCTGGAATTCTTGCTCCTTCCACGTCACCGGCAACACAGAAGTAGGTCAGTGAGAAGTTAGTAGTAATAAACACCGGAGCATCTGGACCGGGGTTTAAAATTTCATAAACCTTCGGTTCGACAGCTATTGGTTTTTGTGGGTCGGTGTAAATATTAAGCCTTAAAGTAATAAGCGGCAATATATTTGCCGGCTCCACAGTATTCAAAACTATAATACCAGCATACTTGGTAATGTATACGGAGGCTTCCAGTACAGCCTGATAAGGATTATCATCTAAAACAAAAGCTATTGTTGGATAACCAAAAGGCCGGAAAAGCTTCTTAATAGCTTGTCTTCTAATTTGGGTTTGGTAAAATAACCCTTCGTAAATGTTTTCCGGCTGGGGATCTAAAACCAAGTTTTTATATCCCATTGAAGTGATTTTTTGAACCAAGTCGGCTAAAGCATCTAATCCTTTTGCGCTAACAGCTAAGGGAACATTATATTTTTTAGCAAGTTCCACCATTTGTTCATAATTATCTGCCGTAGCTGCATAAAGAAGGGGATTATTTGCACCCTCCGTTTCCAAGGCTGACGCTAATTGTTCTGGAGTGCCAATTAAGACAAAAGGCATATCGGTAACTGCACGGGCAGTAGCAACGGCTTTAGCAAAGGTTGCAGCCTCTCCCGAACTACCTTTGATGGCTACTAGATTAACTGAGTGCAATTGTCCTACACGGTCAAAGATAAGCTTATTTATTTTTTCTACCCTATCCTTTAGTTCATCTTCACTTAAAGTATCTTCTACCAAAATAGCTAAGCCGCAGGGATGTTCAAAACGCTTGTCATGGCGGAATAAAACAGTTTCATGACCAATTTCTAATACCTTTTCTCCTTTACCCACTTTTACTAAAGCAACCGGTGGAGCCGAGGCAGACTCCAAAAGTTCTTTAGCCTCATCACTAACATAGGGGCAAGCATCCAAACCAGCTTTACCGGCAGCAATCTGCATAGCAAAAGCAAGACAGGTTGGTTGACCACATTCTTTACAATTTTTCTTTGGTAGGTGTTTGTAGATTTCTAAACCCGTTAAGCCCATTTACGATTCTCCTTTCTTTTTCTTTTGATTTTTATAAACAGGCGGAAGGAAAACCTTCCGCCTGTAATTTTGCTTACAGTAGCGGCTCCATGGTAAGGGCAGGATGTCCTTTTTCTTCTAAGAATGGTAATACTTCATCGACAGTTGTTCCAACAGTTTCATCGGCAATCTTATCGATGAAATCGCGGCCAAGTCCTTCTTCTTCGGCTCTTTCTTCAATTATCGCCCGTAATTGTTCTTTGAGGTCTTTAGGCATCCAAACTACCCGGGCAAGACCGCCATCTGCTTTAACAAACTTCTTCGAACCAATGTAAGACTTACCAATTCCCATAAAGCCAGGAGTTTGCGTTCCACCACCAACCATACCGGCTAAAGTGGAGAAGGTCATGCCAATGGGGGTCATTCCACTGTGTTCCCGGTTGACGATCATAAAACCATTTAATTCGGGCATATAAGCCATGATAGCTTCAAAACAGCCACAGGAAGTCATGGGATATTCCATAATCGTATAAAGATTCATTCGTTCAATTGTTCGTTGCGAATTCTTGTAAATGTATTCGTTAAATGCCTCCCATTGACCTTTTACCGGATCAATTAAACCTTCTTTGGGTACAGGTTGGTTAGGACCATTGGGATTAATTTCATAGGCTGCTTTTGCGTCTAACCAGCTAATTGCTCCGCAAAGTCCAACCCTTTCTGGCGATACAATGCAGACGTGGGTTGGAGCAAAAGACTGGCAGAGTAAGCAGGAATAATAAGTATCAACAGCTTCATCGCTAAGTTCTCTAAGTCTAGCATCCCGTTCAGCATATTTTTTCCGAGCTTCTTCCCGAAGCTCTAAAACTTTTTGTTCATCAGTATAAATCGTTACCTGGACTCGGTCAACGATTGACGGAAACTCTTGTTTAAATTTAGCATAAAGGAGTTGCCCCAAGTGTTTAAGTCGTGCTCCCTTGGCAAAAGCCTCTTTACTTATCCGGATCCAGGTTAAATCCCGTTGGGCTGTATGCCAGAAACCTTCACCGTAGTTGGTAAAGTAGTGAATCCTTCTTTCAAGTACCGGTTCAAAATCTTCTTGCATCTTCCGACCGTAAATATCTACTACAATACCAATTGGTAATCTGCCACCCGGTTGTACTGTGTCAATATCTGGACCAATAAGCTCAACTTTGCCATCTTCTATTTCATCCGGCCCAACCATTCTTACCAATTCAAAGCTTGGAGTTTTCGAACCACCAAATTCTACATGCATATCGCCTTTGCGGATGGATTCACCTTCAAAGGCAGGGCCAAAGTTTATAGGTAGGTCGATGTCTATTGAAGTTATCTTGATACCCCGGACTTCCAGAGCAGTTTGTACAATTTTATCATAATCCGGTTCAGAAATAAACCAGTCTTTAATTTGTTTGTCTTCCGGTAGCGGTTGATCGGTAATTACAGGGAAGCCGGTGAAAATTCCGCCCATTGCGGCAGCTGTTTTAACCATGTCGTGCTCGCCTAAATATAGAATAAAAGCTAAAACCCGACGCCGTTGATAATCCCTATGAGCTTCCCGAAGTCCTGGAGCAATTCCACCAAACATAAGTCCGGCCCGTAAAGCATAGTTGGCTGCGTGAACCACTTGCGTGAAGTTACCTAACGGATAGGCAATATAGTCTACCCCAAGTTTAACGTTTTCTTCCAGTAGCTGCTCAATGATTTCATCGCACAGGAAAAGCATTAAACCTTTGCCCATTAAATCGTCAACAATTTTTTTTGCAGCTTTACTGTCTTTGGCCCGACCTATTATTACTGCTTCTCCAGGAATGGTCCAGTCCACCATTTTAATACCATACTGCCGCACAACCGGGTCGCCGATAAAACCGGTCCAGGGAGGAACAACAATTGGATTTTCTTCAGAGTGTTTAAGATACCGAATAGCTTCGATAATCTCCGCAGCATACCAAGTAGCTTCACCGGCCAAGCGAGCGTTTTCAAAAGTAAGCTCGCTTTTAATTTGAGAACGCATCCTGTTTAAAATTGGTACCATATCTTTTAAGGTTCTTACTTCTTCACCACTAAAAGCCCGAATTACTGGAAGGAAATACGCAGTATCGGGATAGCCTACAGGATGATCAGGACCATACTTGGCAATTGCCCGAGAAAGAAGGATTTCCGCATAGCTGGTAGCGGTAATAGCTCCTTCATAAACTTCTTTAAAAAGCCTTTTTGGTTCTTTACCCGGCTCGATTGCTCCATCAAAAATCTGATCAAAATTAATAACTTCGCTCATATACTCCCCTCCTCACCTTAGTAATTTTGGCAGAGGGCCGATTCGAATTTTTCTGCCGTTTGCTTGTGAACGCCCAACTTCCAGGTTCTATACTCAAGAGCATTTAAAATCTTTTTAGCAGCTACAACCGGGTCAACTTCAAACATGAAGTAACCGCCGTATACGTCTGAAGCAATTTGGGTGGTAATACTGTAGAACAGTTCACTACCTTCTAGAGGTGGCATCGTACCTACGTGTACTGGAACATCGAGAGTTACAAACCAGGTACCTATTGATACTGCTTTTCCACTCATAGCTTCGGGAGCAGAAGCAACAAACGGTACCTTAGGTGTATCCACCCCGAGATCCTTGGCCATGGCAACCAAAATATCCGAGGCCCGAGTATTATCAACGCAAGAACCCATAAAGAACGCAGGTGGCAGCTGCCCCTGTAGTCCTGCTTTTTCTTCTAACATCTTTATAAAGGACTTAAGTCCCTCTCCGGCAATTTCTAAAGCTTCCGGCCGTAAAAAGCCATGTTTGGCAAAGGCTTGAGCAGAACAACCGGTTGCCACTACAAATACATCGTTCTTAAGCATTTCCTGCAAGATGGTAATATGACTTTCATCCTGTGGCCGTTTCAAGTTATTGCAGCCTGCGAATAAGACAACACCTTTTAATTGACCGGATAAAATAGCATCGTTTAATACCTTAATAGGATTTTCTGGATTAACATGGGCAAAGATTTCCATTAATGCTTCAAAGCTAAATCCAGCAACAACTTTATGCTTAATATCGGGGATGTGAACAGGTTTGCCAATACGTTGTTTGTAGGCTTCAATCCCTAAACGGACAATTTCTTTGGCATTATCGTGGGCAGTTTCTACATTGAAGGGTACGTGGTAGGTTCCAGGCATTTTCGCGATGTTTGAGGTAGTAATTAGGCGAGTATGATAGCATTCAGTTACTTGCTTTAAGCCGGGCATAATACATTGAACATCAACAACAACAGCATCCATAGCCCCGGTGACTATGGCAAGCTCACTGGAAGCAAAGGAAGTTGCCAAATGCACTCCCCGGCGCATTAAAACTTCATTACCAGTACAGCACATACCTACAATGTTTATTCCATCGGCTCCAGCAGCTCTTGCTTCCTCTTCTAATTCTTTTGCAGCATCAACTACTTTTTCACTTAAGAGAGGGTTGTGACCATGCACAGCAATATTTACTTTATTGGCGTCCAATACACCAAGGTTAGCTTCGGTAACAATTGGTTTGGGAGTACCAAAAAGTACGTCCGAAAAATCGGTTGCGATATGCATGCCAGCGTAGTCAGTTAAAGCAACCCTTAAAGCGCTAAAGGTGATATTAACTGGGTCATCATCATTTCCAATGTGGGCTTGGGCTAAAAGGTCAGAAATATCACCAAAAATACCTGAAGGCATAATATTACAGTCATCATATTTTTCCAGCCGTTCTTTGTTTAAGGTTGTTTTAATCCAGAGGTTTTCACCAAAGCCAGGTAAGCGCGCAAAATCTTCAAGAGCTAATTCTGCAACTTCCTTAGCTAAGGTCAGATCATCTTTCCCTTTGGTATCCACTCCAAGCCTTTGGGCAATTCTTCTTAATTTGTCAGGGTCGGAAATTTTATAATCGGGAGTTTTTCCTTCCGCTAATTCTTTTAGCGCATGGGCAATGTGTCTAGCATGTTCGTTATGGGCAGCAGCACCAGTTAAGATTAAAGTTCCAACCGATCTTGCCGCAATAGTCCAAGCTGATGCTCCACAAATTCCCTTCTTACTGGGGTCATCGTTTGGCAAACGGCAAGGTCCTTGTAAGCAAAAACGACAACATAGACCTTTGTAGCCAAACTGACACTGGGGTTGCATTTCTACGAAACGGTCAAACGCCGTTTTTACCCCATCTTTTTCTGCTTTTTCAAGCATTTCCAAAGCTGCAGGATCAGTGGTTCTTCTACGGTTTTTAGGCTCCCATACCCGCTCAGCCTTGGAAGGTTTTGAGGTATGCTCTAAATCTCTAAACCTTGGCATTTAATACCCTCCTTTTTCAAAAATTTTTTGAACTAATCGTTAAAGCTACCCCCCTCTTTTTGGTTATACCACCTCCAGGCGTAATTTTTGGTATATGTGATTAAGTTGCTCAAAAACCGGATTAGTAGATTGCCAAACTTCTTCTCCTTTTAATGAAAGTTCGATAAAAGCATCATTGTATGGTATAATGCCCAAAATCTTATCCTCGGGTAAATGCTTTTTAATTAGCTCTTCTTCCAGAGGATTGTGGACCTTATTTATTACGTAACGTACTTTTCTAATCCCTAAATCCCCGGCTAACTTTTCAATATTAAGACCAGTTTTGATACTGTTGAGGTTTGGTTCAATTACAGCAATCATCATATCAACGGCTTTGGCCGTGCCCCGGGTTAAATGCTCAATTCCTGCCCCCATATCCATAACTACCGCTTCTTTTTTATCCAAAAATAAAGCACTTACCACCGAACCCAAAAAAGAGTTTTCGCGGCAATAACATTGGGAGCCGCCCTTTTTTATTTCTCCCATTCGAATTAAAAAAATTTTATCATTAATATATCTACCATATTTATCAAGATCGCCATCTACTTTAGGATTTAAAATTAGGAGTCCCCCGTCACCGGTTTTTTCTTTAATTTCTTCTTTCATTTCAATTAAGGGAGTAATTGAATAGGCTTCTTCAATCGGAAGACCTAAAGCTTGCCCCAAACAGCTATCGGGGTCACCGTCAACGGCATAAATCTTATCGTAATCAGCAACCATGGCTTTTATTATACCAGCCGCTATTGTTGTTTTTCCAACTCCGCCTTTTCCGGCAACTGCTAATTTCAATTTTTTCCCCTCCGATGAATATTGTTCATTTTATATATTCGACCATTCAACTTTATTTTCCTACCGCTTACGGAAAATTTTATAAACTTAGTTATTAATTTTTCGACACTTTAGTCAAAAATCCTGCTTGTAATATCTAAAATTTTCTGAATTATTTGTGATTTTCATAACATTAAAAAATGACCCCTTTCCCGGGGTTAAAAGATTAAATATTTCTTTTTTAATAGTTTATACTCCAGAAAAAGTAAGAAAAATCCTGTTATAATCAAGCCAAAGACAGTTAATTTATAAATTACAATTTTCAATTTAAGCTTTTTTATAGTAGCATGTAAAGAAGTACTTTCGTGTTCTTTACCCATTAATTTTGTTAAAAGTTTCTCTTTTTCTTTTTGAAAATTTTTTATTTCCCTATCTTTTTCAGTTATTACCTTACGAAGTTTAAGCACAAAAGCTAATATCTCTTTTTGTTCTTTAGCCCGATTTTGATTTTCGGTCTCCCAATCCCCTGTATAAATCGCACTCCATAAAGTAGGTCCCCATTCTTCCTGAGGGTAAATCCCCAGCGCTAACGAAATCGTAGGAATTATACCGTCATCTAAGATAAATTCCACTTTTACGTTCTTTTTGATTTTATTAGCAAAGGTTGTAAAAACTCCACTTTTACCGCTGCCAATTACAACTACTATAGTATTTCTTAGCTCCCCTGATTCATAAAGTTTTTCTACCACTTTATCGGCTAATTTTTCTTGGTCTCTTTTAAAGGCTAAAATAAATCCATTTTTTTCACTATCACCAAATTTTGATTCCATAAATTGTAAACTAGGCAGATATTCAAGACCAGAATAATTTTTAATATTAAAACCATAGGCATAAACTCTATAACCGTATTTCTTAGCCAAAAGAGGAAAATTAGTTTCAAAACCTTTTAATTTTAAAAGATCTTCAATATACTCCTGAAGATTTAACTCATTGCCCAGGGTTATGCCACTATAGCCCATTTCATATAAATTTTTTATGTTGGGAAGGTAGGATTTAAAAAGTTTTTCCTGACTAAAGTCTTCAATAACGATTATAAGAAATTTCAAGGCATTTTGGGGCTGGTTTTTATCAGTTATTGGTTGCTCCGCTAAAACAGTAGAACAAAAGAAGGTTAAAACTAAGATAATCCCTACAAATTTTTTTAACAATTTACTCCCCCCTTAGGGCTTTTTTCTAAAAAAAATATGCCCTAAGAGGACAATCTATGCTATACCCGATGCTTTTTCCATAAAATATATCCACCGGAAAAGTAAGCAACAGTAATAAAAAGAAACATTTTGCCTCTGTGTTCAAGAGGCAAAGCCTTTAAAATCGCTGGAGAGCTCAAAAAATAGGCAGCGTAAAAAATTACTACAGCTAAAAATTGAACGCTTTTAGTAAAGGAATTAGTAAGCTTGTCTAATTGGCGTTCTTCGAGTTTAAGGGTTAGTTTTGCCTTTTCTAAATTGGCAAGACTGCTTTCAAGCATTCCTGGAAGCGCTGTTAATTTATCAAAAAGATCATAAATTTCTAGGGCAATTTTTTTTAGAGAAGGAAGTTTTAATACCCGACTTTTTAAAAGACTTGTGGCAATTGGTTCGGCTAATTCGGCAACGGATAATCCGCTATTTAAGGTTTTTACGATTCCTTCTAAGGCAATAATAGTTTTAGCTACTAGCACAATTTCTGGTGGAATTACAATCTCATGTTTTTTAGCAAGAATTAACAGTTCTTTTAGCAACTCCCCAAGAGAAAGGTAAGCTAAAGACACAAAATAATACTGATTAAATATATCCCGAACATCTTTTTTTATCTCTGCTGGTGTAATATCTTCCCGGTGACTTAATTCAATTAATAATTCAGAAATTCGCGCAAAATCTTTTTTTACTACGCTTATTAATAATGAGATTAAAATTTCCTTAAGCCAGGGATTCAAAAATCCCACCATGCCAAAATCATACAAAATAATTTCCCCTAAGGGTGTTACTGCAATATTTCCCGGATGGGGATCGGCATGAAAATAGCCATCTTCTAAGATTTGCATGACAAATATCTCCACCAAGTCCCGGGCTAAACGGTCTAAGTCAATGCCCATTTCTAAAAGACGTGACCGTTCGCTTACTTTTACTCCGTAAACTGCCTCCAAAACCAAAATATTTTCATTGGTGAACTCCCAAAACACTTTGGGTATGATTAGCTTTTTATATTTCACATTTTTACGGAAATTGTCAATATTTCTAGCTTCACCAGTATAATCCAGTTCCCGTTCTAAGCTTAATTTTAATTCTTCCCACATCCGTAACGGTTTGTTGAGCTTTCCCCAGTTAGTTTTATTTTCAATAAAAGAAGCAATTCGGTATAAAATTTGTAAATCGGTTTTTATTAAGTCATCGACCCCTGGTCGTTTAACCTTTACTACTACTTCTTTTTCATCCTGAAGTTTAGCCCGATAGACTTGTCCTAGGGAGGCGCTAGCAATTGGGTTTTCGTCAAATTCAATAAATATTTCCTCTAAAGGAGAATCCAAGTTTTCTTCAATATATGATGCAATTTCCCTAAAAGGCAACGGTGTTACTTGATCTTGAAGTTTTTCTAACGCTTCTTGAAATGGCTTTGGCAAAATATCTTTTTGGGTACTTAAAATTTGTCCCAGTTTTATAAAGGTGGGTCCTAATTTTTCCAGCATTTTTTTTAGATTCCCAGCAAGTTCAGTCATTCGGTAATCATTCAAATCTATTTTTTCAACATTATTTGGTCGTCTAATATATGCCAACAAGAAGCCAAAACCGAATTCCGTTAACACTCCAGCAATTTCCCGGAATCTTGATAGATGTTTAGGCGCTAAGGGTAGCACTTTTCATCCTCCCTAACAAAACAAGGGGTTATTACCCCTTGTTTTGCTCTTGGATTTTAGTTTCTAATTCATTTAGCCGATTTTCCAAAAGTTTTAATTCTTCTCTGGTCACCAAATTTAACTCTTTAATTATTTTTTGCAGTTCTGCGTTAATTTCAGCTTTTAACTCTTCTTTTTGGCTTTTTCCTTTAGTAATTAAATCATCTAAAAATTTTTGCGCTTCATCTTTGCTCATCTTGCCTTTTTCCATAAGCTCGTTCATAAACTCTTCCGCCTTTTCCTTAGTGAGGGTAATTAACCCTAAACCAAGCATTATACTGCGCTTAAAAATATCCATAAAAATCACACTCCTTATGGCAAATTATAACATAAAAAACAGCAGCATACTACTATTTTAATCCTTAGTTTAATGTCTTATTCCAATATTTTTTTAATTTAATACTTGACGACCTTTCATAAAATATATATAATAAAAACTGTCCTGATTGAACGGG
This sequence comes from Carboxydothermus pertinax, assembly GCF_001950255.1. Lineage (NCBI taxonomy): Bacteria > Bacillati > Bacillota > Clostridia > Thermoanaerobacterales > Thermoanaerobacteraceae > Carboxydothermus > Carboxydothermus pertinax. The sequence goes on along the minus strand of NZ_BDJK01000014.1, from coordinate 13,340 downwards.
ATGTAGCGCAGTTTGGCTAGCGCGCCTGCCTTGGGAGCAGGAAGTCGGGGGTTCAAATCCCTCCATCCCGACCAGTGCAATTAAATAATCGTTGATTATATGGAGGGGTTCCCGAGTGGCCAAAGGGAGCAGACTGTAAATCTGCCGGCGGACGCCTTCGTAGGTTCGAATCCTACCCCCTCCACCATTTAAACTGGTAAGATGTCAGAGGTCGTTGGATCTCTGACTTTATTTAACTTAATCTTATATGATAAGTTGGGGCGTAGCCAAGCGGTAAGGCAGCGGTCTTTGGAACCGCCATTTCGTTGGTTCGAATCCAGCCGCCCCAGCCATTTATTTATGCGGCAGTGGCGGAACGGCAGACGCGCTAGACTCAGGATCTAGTGGGCATTAGCCCGTGGAGGTTCAAATCCTCTCTGCCGCACCATTATTTTGTAAGAAATCCCTTGAAGCTTTTGCTTCAAGGGATTTTTGTTTATATTTTGGCCACTGCTTTAAACGCCACATAAGCCGCTTCAATGGTTTTGTTTAAATCCTCTTTAGTATGCGCCAGAGAAACAAACATGGCCTCAAATTGTGATGGAGCAATATATACCCCATTTTCCAGCATGGTCTTAAAGAAAATAGCAAATTTGTTAGTATCGGAAGTGCAAGCTGACTTATAATCCACCACTTCCTCCGATGTAAAGAAAGTACAAAGCATTGAGCCGACGCGGTTAAACCAAAGATTTAATCCGGCTGCCGTTGCCGCTTCTTTAAGTCCCTGCTCTAAATATTTAGACTTTTCCTCCAACTGTTCATAAACTCCTTCTTCTTTTAATACTGATAAAGTTGCAATACCAGCGGTCATTGCCAAGGGATTACCTGATAAAGTTCCTGCTTGATATACGGGACCTGCCGGAGAAACCATTTCCATGATTTCTTGGCGTCCACCATAAGCTCCAACCGGCAGTCCTCCGCCAATTATCTTTCCTAAAGTAGTAATATCAGGCTCTACGTTGTAGAGTACCTGCGCCCCTCCCCAGTGAACCCTAAAGCCAGTCATAACCTCGTCCATGATTAATAAGGCTCCATATTTTTTTGTGATATCCCTTACCCCTTCCAAAAAGCCTGGCTTTGGTGGCACAACCCCCATATTCCCCGCCACCGGCTCTAAGATAACTGCTGCAATATCATTGCCTTCTTGTGCAAAAATTTCTTCCAAAAGAGATAAATCATTAAACTGAGCAGTGATAGTGTTATAGGCAATATTCACAGGTACTCCCGGACTTGTAGGAACACCTAAAGTAAGCGCTCCGGAGCCAGCTTTTATCAAGAGTGAGTCAGCATGTCCATGATAACACCCTTCAAATTTAACAATTTTATTTCTTCCGGTAAATCCCCGGGCTAAACGTATTGCACTCATGGTAGCTTCAGTCCCAGAGTTAACCATCCTCACCATATCCATTGCCGGAAAAGCGTCAACTACTAGCTTTGCCATTTCGGTTTCCAATAAGGTTGGGGCACCAAAGCTAGTCCCTTTTTTAAGACAATTAGCTAATGCCTTTTCTACTTTGGGATGGCGATGACCTAAAATTAAGGGACCCCATGAGCCTACATAATCAATATAGGTATTGCCGTCAATATCATAAATCTTTGCTCCTTCTCCCCGTTCTATAAATACAGGATTTAAGCCTACTGATTTAAAAGCCCGAACAGGACTGTTAACTCCTCCTGGAATAACTTTTTTCGCTTCGCTAAACGCTTCAATGGATCGGTCAAATTTTAGGCTCACATTCTCCCTCCTTGCTTAGTATCCTTTTCGCCCTTGATATAAGCACCAGGGCTCTTCCGCCATATAATCTCCATCGTGATAAAAGTAAGCCCGAGCGCGACAGCCACCGCAAATTTCTTTATATTTGCAAGTACCACAACCACCTTTATAGTTTAAAGTGCGAAGTTCCTTTAAAACAGGATGGTTTTTCCAAATTTCACTAAAGGGTATTTCCCGCACATTTCCCAAAGGGATATTTAAATAAGCACAGGGCTGGACATCACCTTTAGGGCTGATAATACAGTAAGAAGTACCAGCAAGACAACCTCGACCAAACCGCAAATCCATGCCCATTTGTTTAGCAATCCGCATAAACTGCGGAGCACAGGTGGGCTTTAATTCAATTGGTACCTCTTGCTGTTTTTTCATAATCCTGTGGAGAAGCTTTTCATACTGCTCAGCTCTAAGGGACTCTTGCTCAATATTAACTGCTCTGCCAGTAGGAACTAAAAAGAAAATATGATGAGCTATTGCTCCAATTTCCACTGCAAAATCAGTTAACTGTTCAACTTCATCGTAGTTCCACTCGACCACGGTGGTATGAATTTGAAAAGGAAGCCCCGCTGCTTTGCAATTTTTCATTCCTTCCACAGCTTTTTCCCAGGAACCGGGGGAAGCGCGAAAACGGTCATGCTTTTGGGGATCGACACTATCTAAGCTAATTCCCATGGCTAAGGCCCCAGCTTTTTTAAGCTTTTGGGCCATCTCATAAGTTATTAAAGTACCGTTTGTACCAAATACTGGCTTTAGTCCTTTCTGGGAAGCATATTCTACTAACTCGAGAATATCTTCCCGCATCAAAGGTTCGCCTCCAGAAAAGATCATAATTTTAAATCCTGCTTTGACAATTTCATCAATTAGTGCTTTGCCTTCTTCGGTAGATAATTCTTCTTCGGCCTTTGCTCCTGCATCCCTGTAGCAATGCTCACAATATAAATTGCACTGATTTGTTGTATTCCAGGAAACTAACATTTATTTTCCTCCTTTAGCCATTTAACGACATCTTTAGCATGATAAGAAATTATTAAATCAGCTCCGGCCCGTTTCATGGAAGTAAGAATTTCTAAAACAATTCGTTTTTCCTCAACCCATCCGTTTCGAGCAGCCGCTTTCACTAAAGAATATTCACCACTAACATTATAAACACAAACCGGATAGCCAAATTCTTGTTTTACCCGCCAAACTATATCAAGATAACTTAAGGCCGGTTTTACCATTACTATATCAGCGCCTTCTTCAATATCAAGCAATACTTCCCTTAAAGCTTCATTACCATTAGCCGGGTCCATTTGGTAGGAGCGGCGATCACCAAATTGCGGCGCTGACTCGGCTGCTTCCCTAAAAGGACCATAAAAAGCTGAAGCATATTTGGCAGAGTACGCCATAATAGGAATATGGCTATAGCCGTTAGCATCTAAGGCTTCGCGAATAGCTTGAACCCTTCCGTCCATCATATCCGATGGGGCCACCATATCTGCGCCCGCTTTGGCATGGGATACGGCAGTTTTAGCTAAAAGCGTTAAAGTTTCATCGTTTATCACTTCCCCACCCCGTACAATACCGCAATGTCCGTGACTGGTATATTCACAAAGGCAAACATCGGTAATCACATAAAGTTCCGATAGTTCTTTTTTTATTGCCCGGATTGCTCTTTGGACTATCCCGTCATCGGCATAAGCTCCACAAGCCACTTCATCTTTATGTTCGGGAATCCCAAAAAGGATAACCGCTGGAATTCCAAGTTCATATACTTCCCTTGCTTCTTTTACTGCTTCATCAATTGACAACTGAAATACCCCTGGCATTGAACTTACTTCTTTACGATAATTTTCCCCGGGTGCAATAAAAAGGGGATAAATAAAATCTTCTGGATGCAAATGATTTTCTCTTACCATTGAGCGGATTTTTTCGTTGGCCCGAAGCCGCCGCATTCGAAGTTTCAAATCCATTTTATACCTCACTCTCCTTGAATATAAGTTTTTAAAGTATGCCACAGCCCATCAAGTGTGTGTTTTGCTGCAAAGTATTTATTTTTTATATTTTTCATCGTAAAAGCTTCATAAGTTGTTGGACCTATAGCAAAATGAGGAAGCTTTAATGCAAGAGTTTCATCCTCAAGAAACTCATAAAAATTATTAAAGGTCGATGGGCTAGTAAAGAAAAGAACATCTATTAACTCGGCTTTTAATAATCCATTTAAAAAAGGCTTTATTTCAGTGTTAGGAGTATTTTCATAAACCAATAGTTTTTGGGTAAGAATATTATTATTTTCAAAAATTTCTAGAAGTTCTAATCTTCCAAGGTTTCCTTGAGCCACAAGAACTTTTTTCTTAATTAGCTTTGAATTAATTAATTCCAAAGCCAAATCCTTGGCGGTAAACTTTGAAGAAGTAAAATCAGCAGTAAAACCAAATTCTTTTAAAGTTAAAGCAGTTTTCTCTCCAACAACCGCGAATTTTATAAAAGAGAGCTTTCTTGGGTCAATTTTAAAATGTTGTAAATTGAAAAAAAAGCCCCGCACCCCATGGGTACTGGTAAAAATAATCCAATCATACTCGGAAAAATCTAAAGTTTTTAAACTTTCATCTAAAATATAATTGATTTTAAGCAGTGGAACTTCAATTCCGACAGCACCAAAACGTCCAATTTCCTGTTCCTGTTCTTTTTCAGTTCTAGGAATTAAAACTTTTATTCCTGCTAATGGTCCAACGGTACAAAAACGGCCTAAATTGTAATAGTAAAAACTTTTTAAATAAGATATTTTAGTTAAATCTTTTAAATCACTGATTAAAATACCATCATCAGAAGAAATTTCAATCGGGAGATCACTTATTTTATGAGCATTTGGAAAAAATTCCAAAGGTTTTGCAAATTTCTCATCAAAATAATAGAAGTTTTTCGAATCCCTTAAACTCCGATAAAAAATTTCGGATTTAATTAAATAATCCCTCTCACTGGCAAAGAAAACCCGGCAAGAAACCGAGTTACCCATTTTCATCACACCTAATAGTTTCTAAAATTTTATCTGCACCTTTAGCTAACAGTTCTTCAGCTAAACGAATTCCTAGTTTTTCGGGTTCATCAATACTACCATGGGTCTCTCCCTTAAGAATCACCTTGCCCTCTAAACTAGCCACAACCCCCTTTAAATAAAGTCCGCCTTCCCTAACTTTACCTAAAGCACCAATGGGGATTTGACAACCGCCCTCCAAGCGTTTTAAAAAAGCTCTTTCCGCCCGAATTGCCCGGTTAGTTTCCAAGTGATTAAGAGGCTCTAAAAGTTTTTCCATAAAAGTATCATCTTCTCTAATTTCAACCCCTATAGAACCTTGCCCCACCGCTGGTAAACAAAAATCAAAACTCAACTTTTCCGTAATCTTATTAGCAAGACCTAGTCTCTTTACTCCCGCAAAAGCCAGAACTATACCATCTAAACCCATTTCCTCCATTTTACGAAAACGAGTAGATAGATTTCCTCTGAGGGAAATCATTTCTAAATCCGGTCTTACGGCTAAAAGTTGGGCAATCCGCCGCAAACTACTGGTACCAATTTTCGCACCATGAGGTAGATCCGAAAATTTATATCCTTTAGGTGAAATTAAGACATCTCCCGGATATTCCCTCTCACAAAAGGCTCCTATTTTAAGTCCTTCGGGCAATACCGTGGGTAAATCTTTCATACTGTGAACTGCCATATCAATTTTATGATTTAATAAAGCATGCTCTAACTCTTTGGTAAATAATCCCTTATCACCAATTTTAGCTAAAGCTACATCCAAAATTTTGTCGCCCTTTGTTTTCAATGTAACAATCTTAAAATTAATTTCAGGATAGATTTCTCTTAATTTATCCACTACCCAGTTTGTTTGCCATAAGGCCAGTGCGCTATCGCGACTCCCCACAATAACTTCTTTCGTCATTGTCGTCCTCCATTTCTTCAAGATGAGGCAAACTCGCTTTTGGCCGCTCTCCTTCTACCTGAAGATTGAAGATATTTTGAAATATTTCAGTATAGAGATGACCTTGTGGAGTTAAGGCATACTGTTTTAGCTGTACTATTGGCGTGTGTAACATTTGATTTATAATGCCGTGGGCTAAAGCACAAACAATATTTTTTTCCCTTTCGCTAACATTACCTAATTTATTTAAAGCTTTGGTAAGCTCTTTATTTTTTATTTCTTCAGCTTTTTTCTTTAAAGCTACAATAGTTGGTATAACAAACTGTGAGCTATGCCATTCAATAAATGCTTTGAGTTCTTTTTCAATGATATTTTCAGCCATTTCGGCAAGTCTTTTTCTTTCTTCTAAGTTTTTGGTTACCACATTTTGCAATTTATCAATGTCATGTAACAAGACATTGGGAAGATTTGTTATTTCTGGATCAATATCTCGGGGTACGGCAATATCTATTAAGTACAAAGGCTTTACCCGCTTTTTCACAATAGGCTCAAGCCGGTCTTTATGAATAATTAAATGAGGTGCTCCGGTACAGCTAATTACTACGTCAACCTCTAAGAGGATGTCGTAAATTTTTTCAAAAGGTATAGCAGTGCCATTAAACTGCCGAGCAAAAGTTTCAGCTTTGTCAAAGGAACGGTTGGTAACAATAATTTCTTCTATTCCATAATAACTTAAATGCTTTGCTGTTAAATTACTCATTTTACCAGCGCCAATTAATAATGCCTTTTTATCCCTAAGGCTTCCAAAAAATGAACACGCTAATTGAACTGCGGCATAACTAACCGAAACTGGATTTTTATCAATTCCAGTTTCGGTACGAACTTTTTTACCCACAGTTATAGCGTGTTGAAATAACGTATTCAATATTTTATTGGAAGCTTTGAACGAAGAAGCTTTTATATAGGCATCACGAACCTGCCCCAAGATCTGGGTTTCCCCTAAAATCATTGAATCAAGTCCCGATGCCACTCTAAATAAATGGTGTACTGCATCATACAGTGTGTAGTTATAAGTATAGTTTTTAATCTCAGAAAGGGACAAACCAGCCCAATTAGCAAGAAATTCCCGAACAGCTTTTAACCCATTGTCAATTTCCAAAGCAGCTACATAAACTTCAGTGCGATTACAAGTAGAAAGGATTACAACACCATCAATTGTAGGATAGGATTTTAATTTGGCAAAAGCTTCTCCTAATCGGTGTTCGGAAAAAGATAGTTTTTCCCGCACATCGACCGGAGCTGTCCTGTGATTTACCCCCACAACCACTAAATACATACCAAACGCGCTCCTTTTTGTTTTTTAAAATACACTTTTCACAAATAATTTCTACAAAATTGCTAGTTTTCCTGCTAAATTTAATAATTTCTTGCAACAATAAATTTTGCTATTTCCAAAAAAGAATCTTTAACCGGTGAATTGGGTACAAATTCAAAAGCCTTTATTGCTTTATCCACGTAATTTTTGGCCCAAACATAAGCTTCATTTATACCTCCAAGGGCCTTAACCTCTGAAATTATTTGTTCTACATTGGCTGTACTGTTATTAAGCTTTAAAAGTTCCGTCCATAACTTATTATTTTTATCATTTTTTAATGCCAGTAAAACCGGTAAAGTTATTAATCCTTGTTTTAGATCACTTCCTACTGGTTTTCCTAAAACTTTTTCATCCGCCGTAAAATCCAGTATATCATCAATAATTTGAAAAGCCATACCCACATAAAGCCCATAAATTTTAAGGGCACTTACTACCCGAGATGGAACATTAGCCATAACTCCCCCAAGCTCACAGCTTGCGGATAATAAAAGCGCCGTTTTTCTGCGGATTTTTAACAAGTATTCTTTGACACTGGTTGAAATTCGCTTTGCACTGTTTAATTGTTGAATTTCTCCAGCACTCATTTTAACACTAACATCGGAAAGCACTTTGGCAACGTAGCTGTTTTTGCAAGCATCAATTAAAATTAAAGATCTTGCAAAAATCCTATCCCCAATATGTACCGAAATTTTATTACCCCAATTTGCTTTAACAGTAGGAAGCCCTCTCCGTAAAAACGAATTATCCACAACATCGTCATGAACTAAAGTGGCCATGTGGATTAATTCTAAAGCTACAGCTAATGGCTTAACTTTTTCAAATTCATAATCCCCAAGCTTTGCTGAAAGCAAAGCAAAGGCAGGACGCAGTCTTTTCCCTCCAGCCCTTAAAAGATGAAGCGCCGGGTCATTTAAATATTCTTCCCGTTCCGCGACTTCATTAAAAAGTTCCCGTTCAACTTTCATTAGGTCTTCTTTTATCAGATTAAACAATTTCCTATCCTCCATAACTATTTTCTCACACAAATATTCTTCTTCTAGAGTCAAAAATCCTTCTTTGAGATACTTTTGACGAGATAACAATTTTATTATATAATAATTCATGTTCATAAAAAAGCGGGAGTGACTGGGTCCTGGTGGGCCCCGCGGGCTTCAAACCCGTCGTTGGGCGGCAAAACCGTCCATGGTAGGTTCGATTCCTATTCACTCCCGCCAGAATATAAAAAATATGCCGGTCGTTTGAGGACCGGCTTTGGTTTTTAAATTAATCATCTTCTTTATTGCTGTCAAAAAACTTTGGCGTGGTAGTTTTAAAACCCAGTGGAAACTTTTCTCTTTCGGCTGAAATTCCCTCTTTTACCTGATTAACATTCCGCCAAAAATGCTCTCTTTTAGTTTCTAATAATTCTCCGTATCGATCTGGCTTTTTAGGTTTCATCTTTATTAAAACCTCCTTTGCTTTTATTATTACCCCGATTTTTCGATTAATTTTCGTTGGTGCTTTTCACCATTATAGGTAAACAAAACATTTTTACGATCTACTACCGTTTCTAAATGAACTGGCTTTCCCCAAAGTTCAAAAACGTACGGTAAGGTTTTTTCTAGATAATAAATATCCAGCTCTATTCCCTCAAAGCGATGTTTCAAATAAAGTTCACCGTTTTTTGCATAGTCTCCATCAGTGACTTCAATGTAAGGAAAACCACAATTGTTTAAAGTTAAAACCAAATTATCCCTTACCTTTTCCCAGGCCTTTTCTGTTACCCGCCATTCACTGCCGACCTTTTGAAAATTATATAAATCAAGCTCTTCCACTAACTCTTTGGTGAGGTAATTTCTTAAAAAGGATTGGTCAGAATCAATTTCTCTAACTTCAAAAATCATTTCCCGGCCATATCTTTTTTCAATATCTTCAAAAATTTTAAGTCCTAAAAGATATGGGTTGATACTATACCGGGATGGATGTAAGATTTGGGCATTTAATTTAGCGTATTCAATGCTTTCAACCTCAGTCAAATCCAATTCCCGCATAATCCTGATATGCCAATAAGCCGCCCATCCTTCATTCATTATTTTAGTCTTAAGTTGCGGCCAAAAATATTCCATTTCTTCCCGAACCATAAAGATTATTTCCCGTTGCCAATCCTCTAAATACCTGCCGTTATACCCAATAAAACCCAATAAGTCTTTTTCCGGTTTTTTCTCTTTTTCCTTTTCTCTTTTTATTGGGTTTATCTCCTGCCAGAGGTCATCGTACGGTGTCATAACATCCTTTACTTTTTTCTCCGCTTTTTGCTCTTTTATCCATTCTGCAAAGGGGTCAATATGTTCTTCAATTGAAAGGACTGCATCTAAAAACTTTTCAACTTTCTCTTTCCCGTAACGAAAGGAAAATTCATCAATCCTTTGAGCATGCACCGACATTGTTTCAAGCATTTGCCTATTGGTATTTTTAAAATGCCAATTATTTTTAAAAAAATCTGAATGTCCATAAACGTGGGCTATTACCAGTTTATTTTGAATTAAACTGTTTCCCTCTAAAAGAAAAGCATAACACGGGTTGGTATTAATTACCAGCTCATAAATCCGACTTAAATTATAATCATATTGAGTTTTCATTTTATGGTAAGCTTTGCCAAAGGTCCAGTGGGAAAAACGGGTGGGCATACCATAAGCCCCAAAAGTATAAATAATCTCTGCAGGACAAATTTCAAATCGTATAGGGAAAAAATCTAGCCCAAAATTAGAAGCTATCTTTTCTATTTCCTCAGCTGTCTTTTCCAAATAAGCCAATTCTTCCATAGGCTCTCCCCCAAAGCTAATTCTCTTTTTTTAAAAAAGCTTTTAAAGCTTGATATACGCCAATTTTGTCTTTAATGGTTACCATTACAAAATTGGAATTGTTTATCTTTTTATATTCATTTTTTAAGGTAGCGGTATAGTAGTAAGGTCCTTCGATTTCGCCATAGCCTACTAAGTTGCAAACATTTAATAGTTCTCTTACAAGTTTTAGACAAAGCTCATTATCGGAAGACAGATTATCCCCATCGGAAAAATGAAAAGCATACAAATTATAAAGATTGGGATTATACCGGTGTTTTATAATGTCTAATGCTAACTGGTATACCGAAGAGCATCTCGTGCCGCCACTTTCCCCTTTGGTGAAAAACTCTTTTTCCGATACTTCTTTAGCTTCAGTGTGATGGGATAAATAAACAATTTCAACATTTTGGTATTTTAGCTTTAAAATTCGTACCAGCCAAAAGAAAAAGGTACGGGCAATGTATTTTTCAAAGGGTCCCATGGAACCGGAACTATCCATCATTGCTATTACCACAGCATTGGAGTCAGGTTTTTCCACTATTTCCCAGGTTTTATACCGTAAATCTTCATCAGAAATTTGAAATAGATTTTCCCTATTTTTTAAAAGATTTCGTTTTAATGCTTCATAAACAGTTTTTTTGCGATCGATATTACCTTTTAAACCTTTTTTTCTGACATCCCTAAACTCATAACTTTCATTCTTTATCTGATCGTAACTTTTATTTTTCAAGTGGGGCAGTTCTAAATCTTCCAAAAGGATTTCCGTTAACTCATCAATGGAAACTTCCGCCTCATAATAATCCTGCCCTGGCATATCCCCGGCTCCTTTACCTTTATCCCCCTTAGCATTACTCCCATCTTTTCCCAAAACATCACCAACTTTTGTCTCACCGCTACCTTGCCCGGTATGTTTTTGTTTGTTTAAATCGTAGCGAAAGCGAAACTGTTCAATACTGCGAATTGGAACTTTAACAATTTTTTTCCCATCACTCATGATTATCGCTTCATCGCTTAAAATTTCCGGAAGATTTTTTTTAATTGCTTCCCGCACCTTTTGCTGATGACGCTCTTTATCTAATTCCCCTTTACGGTGAAGACTCCAGTCTTCCTTAGAAATAATAAAATTTCCCATCGTCCTCACCTACCTGTTTAACAAACTTCCCACGTATTTTAAAAGTTCATTGGCGCAAACCGCACAATAACCATGGTGGTTGATAAGGCGTTCACTAACCTCGTTTAGTTTCTTGAGTTGCTGGGCATTGGGCGTCTTTGTTGAGGTAGTGATTTTTACCACATCTTTTAAATCGGCAAAAAGTTTTTTTTCAATAGCTTCTTTTAATCGTTCATGGGAGTGATAATCGAAAATTTTACCCTTACGGGCGTAAATGGAAAGACGAATTAAAATCTCTTCTCGAAAGCTTTTTTTTGCCGACTCGGTCACACCAATTTGTTCTTCAATAGAACGCATCAACTTTTCATCAGGATCTATTTCCTCATCAGTAATAGGATCTCTTAATTTTGTGCCGTTACAATATGCTTCCACATTATCTAAATAATTATTAAATAAATTTCTAGCCGATTCCTCAAATGAATAAACAAAAGCTTTTTGCACCTCTTTTTTAGCTAACTCGTCGTATTCTTTTCGAACTATTGATACCAGGTTTAAAAGTCTGTCCTTTTCTTCTTTGCTTATAGACGGATGCTGATCTAAACCGTCCTTTAAAGCCCGTAACACATCTAAAGGATTAATGCAGGCCGTTGCGGTTTTAATTAATGCCGAGGAAAGCCTGTTGATTACATACCTGGGGTCAACCCCTGACATTCCTTCTTCCTCGGCTTCGTTTTGTAACTCTGCCACATCCTTAGGTTTAAAGCCTTCCACATCTTCTCCGTCATAAAGCTTCATTTTTTTCACTAGGTCCATTCCTTGCTTTTTACTTTCTTTAAGCCTTGATAAAACCGAAAACATTGCCGCAACTCTAAGGGAATGGGGAGCGATATGGATGTTGGTTAAATCACTTTGCTTTATTAACTTTTCGTAAATTTTTACCTCTTCCGAAACTTTTAAATTATAGGGGATTTTAATTACAATCATGCGCGAAAGCAGGGCTTCGTTCTTTTTATTGCTAATAAAGGCTTTATATTCTGCTTCATTGGTATGGGCAACGATTAGTTCATCAGCATAAATTAAGGCGAATCTTCCTGCTTTAAAATTTCCTTCCTGAGATAAGCTTAATAAATTCCATAAAAATTTTTCGTCACATTTTAACATTTCCTGGAACTCCATAATTCCGCGGTTTGCGATATTAAGCTCCCCGTCAAAGCGGTAAGCTCGTGGGTCAGATTCTGCTCCATAAACCGGCAACGCGCTAAAATCTACGCTTCCCGTCAACTCAGCTATGTCCTGGGATTTGGGGTCAGAGGGTGAAAAAGTTCCAATACCTATGCGCTTTTCCTCAGATAAAAATATTCTTTCTACCCTTACTTCTTCAATATTGCCATGATATTCTTCTTCCAGCATCACCTGGCAGCGGGGACATAAATCTCCTTCGATAAAAACCCCAAATTCTTTTTCAAAATCTTCCCTCAATTCTTTTGGTATTAAATGGAGAGGCTCTTCATGCATCGGGCAGCCCTTAATGGCATATAGAGCCCCTTCCTCAGTGCGGCTGTACTTTTCCAACCCCCTTTTTAAAAGGGTAACTAAGGTAGACTTCCCTCCGCTAACCGGCCCCATTAATAAGAGAATCCGCTTTCTCACATCTAGCCTTCTTGCGGCTGGGTGAAAATATTCTTCGACTAATTTGGATAGGGTCTTATCTAAGCCAAATAATTCCGAGGTAAAAAAGCGATATTTTCTCCCTTCTTCGCTATCAATTACTCCATAAGATTTAATCATGTTATAAATGCGGCTGTGAGCAAGCTGGGCAATATATGGCCGTTTTTTTACCAATTCTAAATATTCTTTAAAACTGCCCTCCCAGGCCAGTTCCCGCTCCCTTTTTTTGTAAGCCTCAAGTTTCTCTAAAAACTCCATAGGCTTACCTCCCTTCGTGTTAATACATTATATGCAGTAGACATTTTACTTAAGCAAAAGATAAGTAATAAAAATACCGGCAAAAGCCGGTTTTATCCTGGTAATTTAACAACTATAAGGTTTCTATCCAGAAGATCTCGGATTATTTTTTCAAAATCTTTTGCAAATATATACCATACTTCTTCACCCTCACAAAAAGTAACTAAATAAATCATTTACTTATCCCCCTGTAAATACGCTCCTGGTAAAATATATGTATACAAAATTCATTTATTCCATAGGCAAAAAAACTGCCCCTTTTGTGAACTGGTCAAGACTTAGTAGACACAAAAAATACTAGATGAACCCCTGTTCAATTCTATATTGGACGGGGGTTTTGTAATTAAGGGCAAAT